>JBGPHY010000039.1:0-17274 GCA_041484625.1 Terriglobia bacterium
CAATAATCAATTTACAGTAAGACAAACCTTTACTGCAAACTCAACCACCGCAGCATTATATCTTACACCATTTGTAGGCAATCCAAGCGTAACATATCCAGGTGATATGTGGTATAACTCAAACAATCCAGGAATAAAATTCAATCAGGGAGGTTCATCGGCAGGTTTGCATCAAATCCTGATCATTTAACAGTCCTTGAAGAAACCGCTGCCTCAATCATGCCTGAGCATGATTGATAGCATACACCCTTTTGCAGGCGCCCACAAACGCTTCGTTCATGAGACAGACCTGTGGATCACCCCCCGTCAATAGTGCTAGACTGCATTCCGCCATGCGAAGACTATTCTTTCTCTTCCTTTGGACTTTCCTTTATCTGACCCCGCTCCAGGCACAATTGCCGCTCCAAGGGCAGCCATCCCCCCCGAACGGAAATCTGCCTGGTGATCCTCTGGGCCGAACTACCCCCCGGAGCACCTTGTATCGATTCATCGACGCTGCTCAGAAAGGCAACTACCTGCTGGCGACACGCTACCTTCAGCTCAAGGCTGCTCACTTTCACAAAGATGAGAAAGAAGGGATTGAACTAGTCCGGCAGCTGAAGTTCCTGATCGACCGCCATTGGGTGGGGCAACTGAACTCCCTCAGCAACGAACCGAGCGGGAGATTGGATGACGGACTTGTCTCTGAGTTCGAACTGGCTGGAATCATTGATGTCAATGGAAAAAGAGCCGATCTCATCCTGATCCAAGTGATCGATCGAGAGGTCGGAAGAATCTGGCTGGTTTCAGCGGAAGCCCTCAGGCAGATTCCCGACCTGTACGACTCCGTCAAGCTATCTGATTTAGAAGAGCACCTGCCCAGAGTACTCGTCGAAAAGCAGATTCTCAATATGCCCCTGTGGCAGTGGATCGGTTTTTTCCTCCTGTATCCGATTGCCCTGGGAATGGCCTGGCTGATTGTCCTGCTCCTACGGGGGGTCCAATGGGGAGTATTGGCCGCAATCTCTAAGGTATGGCGGAACGTCACCATCAAGCGGAGACTCTTCTATAAGCCCGGCCCACTGGTAGTGCTCTTAATGCTCTTTGTACATTACAGACTCCTGAGTGCCTTGGGGATACCTCTCCTTTACAGACAGGAATATGGGAAGGTTGTGGGTATTCCCATCGCCATCGCATTTTATTGGATGCTGGCCCGCATGATCGATTTTCTGGCGGGCCGCCTGGGAAGGCGTTTCTCCAAAACCCAGACTGCCATGGCGCATTCCCTGCTGCTGCTGGTACGGCGAGCCGTCAAAGCAATCCTGCTGCTGATTACAATACTGCTAATCCTCCAATCGTTTGGTGCCAATGTCAGCGCGGCTCTGGCCGGTATAGGAATTGGCGGAATAGCCCTTGGCCTGGGCGCCCAGAAGACACTGGAGAATCTCTTCGGCGGGATTTCATTATTAGGGGACCAGGCCTTCCAGGTGGGAGATGTGTGCAAGATTGCGGATCAATTCGGGACGGTGGAGGACATTGGCCTCAGATCCACGTCTATCCGGACGGTTGAGCGAACCGTGGTTACAATACCTAACGGCGCCCTGGCTATGGCCAATCTCGAAAACTTCAGCCGGCGCGACAAGATTCTCTTTCGACCCGTCATCGGCCTGCGTTACGAAACTTCTGCGGACCAGTTCCGCTTCCTGCTGGCAGAGGTCCGCCAACTGCTTTATCAACATCCGAGAGTAGAAACGGCCACGGCCAGGGTTCGGTTGCTGAAGTTCGGGCAGTATTCCATCGACCTGGAGATCTTTGCTTATGTGCAGACCAGCGATTATCCTGTGTTCCTGGCTGTCCAGGAGGATCTCCTGTTGCGTATCATGGACCTGGTCGAAAAAGCAGGAACCAGCCTGGCTTTTCCGTCTCAGACTCTTTACCTGGGCAAGGAGAAGGGCCTGAATGCCCAGAGGAGCCAAGAGGCCGAAGCGGAAGTGGAACGCTGGCGAAAGCAACGCGAGCTTCCGTTCCCTGACCATGACATGTCCACCATTGCCAAAATGGAAAATACTCTCGAGTACCCCCCGCCGGACTCTGTACTGCATAAACACAAGTAGTCAGCCTTCCGAGTCATTAGTTCCTGGCAACCTCCCGGATTTCTCATCAAGTAGTTAAGAAATGATGGGGTCTGGCAAGGCAAAAACAACGGGCCCAGCGCAAGCGGGGCTTGGATCAAACCAAGACTTCCTACATAATTGGTGAACAGTGCCGGCAATGCTCTCGTCCTCGTGACCCGGTTCGTGCTCCAAGTCTTCTAATCTTGATGCGAGCCAGATTCAAGAAATTGCTACGCCTTTCAGTCTGGGCGGGGTCTCTCCTGCTGGTAATTCTCATCGGCAGCCTCTCCCTGCTGCACACCCATTGGGGCCGCAGTCAGCTGCTTGGCGTGCTGAAAACCCAACTGCAAAAATCAACAGGATTGGTCTTGAAGGCCCGGGCGTTTCGTTACAATCTGCTGGCTCTTCATTTTGAGCTGGAGGGAGTTACCGTCGGCAAGGCGGAGACGCCAGACCTGCCCCCATTGGTCCAGGCTGAGCGGATACAGGTACAAATCCCTTACCGGAATTTGCTGGCGGTTCGCCTTGCTCCTATGCAGGTTCGGGTCGAACAACTGTCGATCGGTTTATTCCGCGCGAGGGACGGCAGAAAGAACTGGCTTTCCACCCAGCAGGAGGGTGCCCTGCAGTTGCCGGACCAGTTGCCCATTGATTCACTGGCTGTTTCCCAACTCTCAATCTCATTCAAAGAGGAGGCTAACAGTCTTGAGATCCGATTGCCATCCGGGCCGCTGAGCCTGAACCAGAACCATCGGGCAGGGTATCCGGTCTTGCAGTTCAATGGAATTCAGCCTGGTTGGATCCGCCTGCGCCAACAGTCACTGCCCTTTGAGAAGCTCGAAGTCCAGGCCCTTTTACCGGCGCGCCAGCTCCAATTGGAATCGGTTCAAGTCCATGCCGGCAATTCCACGGTGGAGTTGCAGGGATGGTGGCGCCCTTCCAGTCTCACAGAACTCAACCTCCAGGCTAAAATCCTGCTCGACAGTGCCACCATCAGTCAGCTTACCCGCCTGCCCGGGGGGTTGTCGGGACGCGTTCACGGGGATTTGCAGATTTCCGGGAACTTGCTCAGTCCCCAGGTACTGGGCCATTTGGAGACTTCCGATCTTCGAATGGCCAAAGCGCTGCTGTCTCCGCTAACTGCAACGTTCAATTTGGGCTTCACTGCCGAGGAAATTTTACTTCGCAGCTTGGAGGCTGAAATCCAATCAACCCATCTGATGGTCCAAGGTGAACTGGCGTTCCCCGAAACAAAGAAATTCAGCAATGTATCGGGTGGAGTGGAAGGGCTTACCTCCGGTTTCCTGGCTGCTCTTTGGGGGAAATCCTGGCCTGGTAAGGGTCACGGCAGAATCCGTTTCGACGCCTCCTGTCCAGAACTGCGCTGGCAGGAAGGGCAGGCGAATCTTGTTTTTGCTTATGCCGGGGGGAAGGGCGATCAGAAGTTGTTATCGGGGAATCTGAGGGTCCAGAGGGAAGGCCAGAACCAGCATCGGATCACGCTTTCCCAACTTCTGATTCCGGGGGGCAATGCTCATGGATTCATCATGACCGGGGGAAGCGGCGGGCAACTGGACGGGCAGTTCCAATTGGAAATCGAAGACTTCCCGGTCTTTGCGGGGGCGCTTGAGGGGCAACTGGGAAAACCTGCCGGCACCTTTCAGCCCCTGTCAGTTAACGGGGCAATTCGAATTGACGGCGCCTTGGGAGGTTCGCTGAAGGAACCGTTAATTAAGGCCGCCATTCAAGGTTCCAATCTCAGCGCAGGTAGGATCCAGGATGCTGAATTGGAGGCAAATGCTGAAATCACTCCAAGCCACGTCCGGGTTTCAGATTGGAGGGGTCGGTGGAAAAGTCTGGAGGTCCAGGGTGTCGGGGAAATTGATCTCGCCAGTGACGGTTGGCCACTGCAGCTGAAGGCCAGGGGAACGGTCCCTTCCTTTCCTAGGCTGCTTGAGGAACTTGGCATTACCATTCCATTGGAGGGAACTGCATCGGTAGAGTTCGAGGCCTCGGGGCCTGTATTCAACCCGACCGCCACTCTCGAGATTTCCGCCCAATCGTTGCGCTACGCCGGCGAGCCCCTAGGCTGCCTGACTGGTCAGATCCGATGGCTGGACCATGCCCTGGTGCTGAATCGATTAAGGCTGGAGAAACCTCAGCCCGGCGACCCAGGCGTCCTCGAGGGGACAGGCAGTCTCCGCCCGTCCTCTGGGGAGTACGAATTCCGCGTGCAGGCCAATACCCTGCACCTGTCTGATCTCCATCTGGCGGACATGCCACCGCTTCACTCGATCCTGCAATTGAAGGCACAGGGGCACGGATACCTGTCGAAGCCTGTCTTCAAGGTGGAGGCGACCGGGACAGAAACCCGGTTTGGAAGCTGGAATCTGGGTCTCCTCAATTTTTCGCTAGAATTGCAGCGAGACCGCGCAATTGTGGAAGCCTTGGTTCCCCGCTTTCGTTTGAAGTTGACGGGAGAGACAGGGATACATGCTCCCTATCCAGCCGACTTCCGCTTAATAACTGACGGTCTCGATCTGACAAAATTATCCCTTCCCATTGGAGAGGGAGAGTTTTTAGGTGGAGAGCTCAGAGGCCAGGTCACTGGTAGATTGAACGGGAACCGACCGGAGGACGTGGAGGGCGAACTGAAGGTCGAGACGGCACGTATCGATCTGCGGGGGGTAGAGTTAAAAAATGAGGTTCCAATACGGGCAGTCTTAGAGAACCATCGCCTGAAGCTCGATCCAGTGACGTTCTTGGGAAAGAATACTCGGTTTCACCTCTCGGGGGAATTTCCGACCCAAGCCGCCGGCCCTTCTGGAAAACTGCAATTGGCTGGCTCGCTGGGAAGTGAATTGATCCAGGACCTCTTCCCGGATCCACTGCCTGTGAAGCTCCGTGGGATGGCTGAATTGGATGGTTCGATCCGGGGGAATTTCAAGGACCTTGAAGCTTCACTCTCAGTCAAACTTTCCGAAGGTAAGGTCCGTGTCCCCGGCATTACTGTCCCGCTTCACAAAGTCCTCGTCCACCTTTCCCGCAAAGATGACCGTTTGGAGCTGAGCCAGTTCGTTGCTGAGACCGGTGAGGGAAACATACGAGCGTCAGGGATGCTTCCGGTTGCCTTGCTAAGAGGAAGAGCCGCAGTGAATTCAGTCAACAGCCCGCCAAGCGACGAGTTTCACTTCACTGTAGATGCCGAGCAGGTTTCAGTTATAGCCGCGAGCCCCGCCCGCAGCGGGACTCTCGGGCGCTTTAGTTTCCGTGGAGAACTTCATGGTCGAGAGTTGAAACTGCCGGCTTTGGAGGCCCAGCTTGAGTTTCAGGAATTCTCGCTACGTCGCGACCCCTACCAGGTTGCTCTGGCCAGACCTGCCCGTCTGAGGCTTTCCAAGAGCCGGTTGCTCGTCGAGGACTTTGAACTTTCCGGCACGGAAACGCACCTGGCTGTCAACGGCACTGCTGACCTGCAAGCCAAAGGACCTCTCAACCTGACGCTCCAAGGGCAGGTCAACGCCGCCGTGGCCGGACTGTTTTACCCCGTAGCCCAAGCGGAGGGATTGATTGAGATTCAACTCAACTTGCGGGGAACCATTAGCGATCCGCTGATCTCCGGGCATGCTCATTTGCAGAAGGGTACCGCCCAGTGGGATATGCCGAAAGTGGTGGCAGAAGACCTGAATGTGCGCGTCGATGTGGAAGGCAGTCGATTTCGGATTTCGGAATTGTCAGGAACTCTCAATGGAGGCCCCATTTCGGGGCAAGGCAGCTTCAGTCTTGCCGATCGTCAACTTAGAGAGGTGGCTCTCAACCTGAGCGGCAAGGATATTTTTCTCGATTTTCCGGCGGGGTTCGAATCGGCTTCCGACCTGGACTTGGAAGTCCGTTCTCACGACCAAGGGTTGCGAGTTAGGGGAACTCTGAAGGTCAATGAAGGCATCTTCCGGGAGAACATCGATTTCTTGGGGAAAGGGGCAGCGACGCAAACTCTGGGCTTCGACTGGGATCAAGGCCAGAAACCTAATTCTGCTCCCAGCAATGTCCTGCTTGACTTGAAGGTGAGTACTCAAAACCCGGTTCAAGTTCGCAACAACCTGGCAGATCTCCTGGCCAACTTCCAGCTAAACGTTTCCGGAGATCTGAGTCGGCCGAGTTTCAGCGGAAATGTCAGGATGGAGGAAGGAGGTAGACTCTATTTCGGAGACCGAACTTACGCTGTGGAGCGAGGGGTGCTAACTCTCTCTCCAGGCACACGAATCGACCCCTTTATCGATGTTTTAGCGACGACTCGCGTCAATGAATACCTGATTCAACTGAAATTGACAGGAACGGGCAAGAACATCGCCACCAGTTTTACGTCCGATCCTGCTCTCCCGGAAGACGATGTCCTTTCCGTATTGCTGACAGGCCAGACCATGGCCGAGTCCAGGCGAGGAAAATTCGATCCCAAACAGGTACAGTACATGATGCTGATGAGCGGGGCCTTGAGCACAGACTTGAGCGCCAAGCTGAGGCGCCGCTTCGGGATAAGCCAGGTGAGCATCCAGCCCGACTTGATCGCCTCTGAAAAGGACCCGGCAGCTCGTTTGACGGTTGGGCAGGACCTGACGCGTTCGCTGCGCCTGATCTACTCATTAAACCTAACAGACACCTCCAAGCAGATCTGGATATTGGAATATGACTTTCAACGCCGCTTCAATATCAGGGCCACCAAACAGGAAGATAACACCTATCGAGGTGAGTTTCGCCATGACATCCGATTTGGAGGCAAACCCTCTGTCTTTGCAACCAGCCAAACCGGATCAACTAAGGTTAGAAGGGTTGGGGCTATCAATTTTGCGGGAAACCATGCCGTCTCCCTGGAAGAACTGCAGAAGGCCTTCAAATTGAAACCGGGGTAGAAGTACGATCTCTACAATGCACGGGAGGGTCTGGGCAGGATTTCTAGGCAATATCGTCAGCACCTGTATCACGAGGAGAGGGCAGGCTTGCGAAGTGTGGAGAAGGCGGGCCTGATTGATTTAAATATTCAGGTTAATGAGGGCCCATCGGTCCGTTTTCTTTATGAAGGGTATACCCCTCCCAAAAAGGCCCGAGGGCAGATCCTTGGCGCCTGGCAGAGTGGATTCATTGACCAGCGACGGATCAGCAGTGCTGTGGAGGCCATCCGCAGGAATCTCTTTCAGGAAGGGTTTCTCGACTCCAGGGTCAAGGGCAATGTGATAGAGGCTACTGATTCCGTGAAACGTGTCCTTTTTGATACTGACAAAGGACCTCGGTATCGCCTGCAGCCGGTCGTCCTGGAAGGGGTCAGCCTGAAGCACCTTGACAATCTTGAAATCCTGCTGCGGGAGAACAAGTTGGAGCAAGAGGCCTATTCAGATCCGCGCCGCATTGTCGACCTCTTTTCCCGCTATTACTTAACTCGGGGTTATCTATCAGCCAAAGTGAACTGGCCAAGAGTGGAACGGGACATTGCCAAGAAGGAAAGTCGAGCAGTCATTGGAGTGCAGGAAGGGCCTGAATTCCGAGTGGAAGCTCTCCAGTTCCGGGGCCAGCAGGCGATGGAAGAAGCTCGTTTGCGCGAGGGTCTGCCTCTCAAGCAAGGATCCCTGTTTTCCTCCGCCCAGCTGGATGCTACCCTGCAGACTCTAGAGGATAGATACGGTGACGCCGGTTATCCGCGGGCGCAAATAGAGCCGGTCGTGCAACTTGACGAAGCCCGGGGGACAGTGGATCTCGCCTTCCAGATTGATGAAAAAACAAAGGCCATGATTGAGTCGGTCGAGATTGCAGGGACGGACCAGACCAGCGAGCAATTTGTTCGGAGTCAACTCAGCTTCGCCGCGGGTGAACCGCTCAGTAGACAGAAGACTACCGATTCGGTGCGTGGGCTTTATAAGACAGGTGCTTTCCGGCGGGTGGAGATCCAGCCGCAACCTCTGTCAACGACCTTGGACTCCGATCTTCCCCAAGCCCCGGTCCAAATGGCAGTTTCCGTGGAAGAACCCAAACCTTACCGTTTTCAGTATGGGGGCTCATATGACACGGGTACCGGCCCCGGTGTGATTGTTCAGCTCGAAAACCGGAACAGCCTCGGTGGAGCCCGGACCATTGGGACGAGAGGCAGTTGGGAGCGTGACAAGCAGGAGTTGAGGTTGTACCTGACCCAACCCCCCTTGCGCCGCTTGCCCTTAAGCAGCACTGCAACGGTTTATTTCAAGCAGCAGGATTATCAGAAGACGGCCCGTGTCGACACTCTAGGTTTCAGCCTGCAGCAGGAGACCTCGTTGGGTAGGACATTACGGCTTTCCTATGGCTACAAAATGGAGAAACAACGACTCGCATATATCGGAAAATCACAGGTTGAATCGGTACGCCAGGCCCCACTGACGGCCTCCTTGACTCGAGACCTTCGAGATGACTTCCTGGATGCCCGCCAAGGAAGTTTCAGCTCAAACTCCCTGGAATTCGCTCCCTCCTGGCTAGGTAGCGATTATGCTTACATTCGCTATTTTGGCCAGTACGCGCATTATTTTCCGCTCATCCGCCCCAAGCCGGATCCTTTCGGGCTGAAAATAAGGCGGTCCCCCCTGGTCTTCGCCACCCAGGTTCGTTTGGGATTGTTGGAGGGTTTGACTCGAGAGGACGTCGTCCTGACGGACCGGTTTTATGCGGGTGGTGGAACCAGCATTCGAGGTTTCGAACAGGACAGCTTGGGTCCGATTGATGCGACAGGGACACCGATCGGAGGCAATGCCCTTTTCATCTTGAACAATGAAATCCGCTTCCCCCTGGCTTCTTTGTTTGAGGGAGTGGGTTTTCTCGATGTGGGAAACGTCTACCAACATATAAGTGATTTTGACTTGACTGACTTGCGGAAGTCTGCCGGATTCGGTTTGCGGGTCAAGACTCCTTTTGTTCTGCTTCGTTTTGACTTTGGCTTTCCTCTGGATCTCCGCCCGGGCGAACGCCGCCAGATGTTTTTTTTCAGCATCGGGCAGGCTTTCTGACTGAGGGTTGACTTGACCGGGGAAATTCAGGAAGATTGGGGCCCAAAGACGACGGTCCCCAATAGCCGAGGCTCCCATGTCAAGACATTCTGTCTATGACAAGCGGGGGGATTCTCGGATCGAAGTTCAGGTCCTATCCCTTCTTAGCAGAAACGGCTCGTGTCTTTTCCAGAATCAACAGGAAACTCAAGCAATTGACCAAAGACGCTCTGCAGTGATCCACCCTTGAGACTGATCCATTCCGGGCCAACCTCTTCCGCACTTGCCTTTCGCGACGGCAATGGCTTATACTCGGCTCCCAGTCGGAGGTCGGACGGGTCTCTCGAGAGGCGTCACTGCGGTTCATTCCCCTTGGAAGTCTCCGTATCTTGTATGGGACCACTCGGTGGTCTGGTCTTCCCGCACAGTCCCCCGCATTGATGTGTTCATCATGAAAGCCCTTCTGATTTTCGAGTGGATCTGCCTTGTCCCTGTCTTGTGCGGGTCGATGTTCAGTCTCCTTTGCCTGTGGGCCGTGTTACGTTTCCGCAGGCGAAGGGCAAGGACTAGGGTGAGCGACTGGCCACCGGTCAGTATTCTCAAGCCGCTCCACGGCCTGGAAAAGAACCTGCGAGAGAACCTCCGAAGTACGTGCATTCAAGATTATCCCGACTTCGAGGTAATCTTCTCCGTGCAACGTCCAGACGATCCAGCACTGCCCTTGCTCGAGGAGATGCAGGGAGAGTTTGGGCCGGAAAGGGTCCAGGTCGTCATCGACGAACAACGGCCCGGGCCCAATGGCAAAATCAACAACATGGTCGGTGCCCTTCCGCATGCCCGGCACGAAATCCTGGTGATTAGTGACAGTGACGTGTGCCTTGAGCCGGGATACCTGAAAGCCATCGTAGCTCCACTCCAGGATTCCAGAATCGGGTTTGTGTGCACGCCTTACAAGGCGGTTCAAGCCCAAGCCTGGTTTGAGAAGATGGAGTTACTGTCATTAAATGCCGACTTTATGCCCAGTGTCGTGTTTGCCTATGAAACCGGAATCTCGTTGTTTTGCCTGGGGGCCTCGATCGCACTTCGGCGGGCCACTCTCGACACCATTGGCGGGTTGGCGCCGCTGGCTGACTACCTGGTTGAGGACTATGAGATGGGTCGGCGCATTGCTCTACTGGGGCGGCCCGGCATTCTGATTCCCCCTGTCGTGGACACCATGGTGGACTTGAAGACCCCTTCTCAGTGGTGGAAGCACCAGGTTTACTGGGACCAAAATACCCGCTCGGCACGACCGGTCGCCTTTTTCTGCACCTGGCTGATCCGGGCTATTCCCTTTGCTCTCCTTTATGCCTTATTACGTGTGGGAGATCCTGTGGGAGTGGCCGTTCTGGGAGGAACCGTGGCTATCCGACTGGCAACGGCTGGTATGATTATGGGGTGGGGATGGAGGGACCGGGAGGGGCTGCGAGCACTCTATCTGCTTCCACTCCGCGACATCGCAGGGGTCGTGTCGCTGCTGTTGGCCTTTACCCGGCGGACAACCTTTTGGCGGGGAACCGAATTCGTGCTCACCCGCGACGGACGCCTGGTGGCGAAGAGTTGAAAGGGTGTTTTGCTTTTGCTGTGGGAAGAAATGCTAGCGCTCAGGAGGAGGTAGCCTCATGCTCCGCGTCATTGTAGTCTCAATCATTGCTACGCTGTCCGGCGCGGCAGGACAGATCCTGATGCGGCGGGGCATGCAAATTGTCGGGCCGTTGGAGGAGTATGCCCCGCTGGAGATGCTCGCCTATTTCTGGCGGGCGCTTTGCCAACCCTACGTCATCGCGGGTACCGTGATGAGTGCCATTTTTTATTTTGCATTGCTGGCGGCCTTGTCGTGGACGGGTGTGACGGTGGCCTTTCCGCTGACGGCGCTGGAGTATGCTTTTGCCGGCCTGCTGGCAGTTTCTTTTCTCAAGGAGGTCGTTCCCCCCATCCGTTGGGCTGGTATCGCCCTGGTGACCGTAGGCGTCATCCTGATCAGCGTCAGCAGCAACGAGAGCGGGAGAGACGGAAAGGGACCTCTGGCGGCCGAAAAATCGCATTTCAAAGGAGGAGAGAAGAGTGTCCACCCCATCTGAAGCAGGTGTGCAGATCCCAGCGCGTAAGGTTCCCGCAGCTAAGATCCAGTTCTTACCGGAAGACCGCTCCTGGATCGCGGAACGAATCCAGGAGGTTCTTGCGAACGGACAGTTGACTCTGGGCAAGTTCGGAGCGGAGTTTGAAAGCCGCTTTGCAGCCCTGTGCGGGCGGAAGTATGGCATTGCCGTCAACAGCGGGACCAGCGCCCTGGAAATTATCCTGCGCGCCCTCGGCGTGGAAGGCCAGGATGTCCTGGTTCCGACCAACACCTTTTTCGCGACGGCGGCGGCAGTAGTGCATGCGGGGGGAAATCCAATCCTGGTGGACATGGATCCCGAATCGTTTGCCATCCGGCCGGAAGATATGGAGGTATCACTAACTCCAAGGACCACGGGCATTGTTGTGGTGCATATTGGCGGCACTGTCACAAGGCGCATGAACGACCTCCAGGAACTGGCCCGGTGCAAGGGTCTCTGGCTGGTGGAAGATGCTGCCCATGCTCATGGCTCTTCGTACCAAGGAACTGCAGCAGGCGCATTCGGCATTGCCGGCGCCTTCAGCTTTTACCCCACTAAGGTGATGACCTCCGCCGAGGGAGGGATGATTGTTACCGACGATGACCGCCTCGCCCAGGAGGCCCGTATTTACCGGGATCAGGGCAAGGCCAGCTTTACTCAGAATGCGCATGTTCGCATGGGTTATAACTGGCGGATGTCGGAACCGCACGCCATCATTGGCCTGAAACACCTGGATCGGCTTCCCGCCATGATTGCCGATCGGCAGAGAATTGCAGCCATCTATGATCGCGCCCTGGTGGATTTTCGCCGCCTCCGGACAGTAGCAGTTCCGCCCGGTGGGGTTTCCAACTATTACAAGTATTTGGCGGTGCTCACTGAGCCTCAGGATCGAAGAGCCTTGAAAGCTCAATTGCGAGAACGCTTCGGCGTCTCCCTCTCGGGAGAAGTCTACGAAGAGCCGCTGCATAAACAGCCCGTCTTCGAGAAATATGCTGTCCGGCCGTTGCCCGTATCGGAGGATTACTGCGCGCGTCACCTCTGTCTCCCGGTATATGCCGGTATGGAAGAGGTGGAGGCACAGCAGGTCATCCAGGCTTTGTCCCAAGTCATCGGATAGAGGAGAAGAACCCAATGGCAAAAGTTGCAGTAACAGGAGGAAGCGGGTTCATCGGGTCTCACGTGGTCGATACCATGGTCGAGGCCGGACACCAGGTCACGGTCATCGATCACAGGGTTCGGCCCCACCGAGACGACGTTTCCTTCGAAGATGTCGACCTGATGGACCTCTCATCAGTGCTGTCGGCGACGCGCGGTGTCGAACATGTTTTCCATCTGGCCGCAGTCTCAAATGTGAATTCCGCACACAAGTACCCGGTCTACACAACGGCGCTCAACGTCATGGGTACGGCCCACGTGCTGGAGTCTGCGCGTATTAACGGCGCAAGTCGGGTCTACTTGGCCTCGACGGTTTGGATCTACAATGGTAGTCCCAATGGACAGCCTGCAGACGAGACTGTGCCGTTCTATTTGAACGGAGCCGGACACATCTATACCTCATCGAAGATTGCCTCTGAGTTGCTTTGTCACAACTATCAGCAGCTCTACCAGGTGCCTGTTACGGTATTGCGTTATGGGATCCCTTACGGTCCGCGCATGCGGGAAGAACTGCTCATTCCCATTTTTCTCAAGAAGGCCCTTAACGGGCAGCCACTCAGCGTGGCCGGAAAGGGAGACCAGTTTCGAAAGTTTTTTTACGTAACTGATTTGGCCCGGGCCCACCTTCTGGCAATGGATCCCAAGGCGGCCAATGAGACGTATAATATCGACGGAAACCGCCAAGTCACGGTCCTGGAGGTCGCTGAAGGAATCCGCAAGCTGGTCGGCGATCACGTGCGGATCGAGTTTGTCCCGGAACGCCCCGGGGACTTCGGTGGTAAAGAGGTTTCGGCTGAGAAGGCGCGGCGTGAGCTGGATTGGGCACCCACCGTGGACTTTGGGAAAGGCCTGAAGCAGACCGTGGAGTGGTTCCGCGCCAAGTGGGGATTGTGAGCACATCTCTCCGTCAACCGCGCCCGGAAATCATGGCCCTGTTGCTCCTCGCCTGTGTGACTGCGGCCGTTTATGTTCTGCCGGCAGGCCGTGCTATTCTTGACGACGGTGACGCGCTCTACGCTCATGTGGCGCAGCAAATGCTCGAGCGAGGCGAGTGGATCACTCCCTATGCCAACGGGGTGCGCTTCCTGGACAAACCGCCCCTGCCGTACTGGCTGATGGCTATTTCGTATTGGCTTTTTGGCGTGAGTGAGTGGGCGGCGCGTCTGCCTGCGGCCTTGAGTGTGTTCGGTACCGGCGGACTGCTCTTCTGGATGGGAAAGAAAGCGGCAGGCACAGAGAGCGGTCTCACCGCCGGCCTGGCCTTTGTTCTTTCTGCAGGGACGCTCTTTTTCACGTTGGAAACTTTCCCTGATGTCTTCCTGGTTTTCTTCCTCTGCTTCGCTTTTTTCTGCTATCTGCACTGGTATTTAGAAGGAAGGACCCGGCTCTGGCCGGTTCTGGGTTTCTTTGCTGGACTGGCTGGCGCATTCATGGCCAAAGGGATGATCGGGATCGCCTTTCCCGTGGCGATTGTTGGGATTTTTCTCTTCACCTCAAAGGACAGGGCTTACCCGCGGCCGGCGCATCTGGCCGGCGGGATTCTTCTTTTACTGCTGCTGGTCCTGCCCTGGCACTTGCTGGCTGAGTGGCGTAATTCCGGGTTCTTCCAGCATTATTTTGTTAACGAGCAGGTATTGCGTTTTTTGAGCAAACGGCAACCGGTGGATTACAGCTCGATTCCCGTTTGGCTCTTTTGGGTATTATTTCTGGTCTGGTTTTTTCCCTGGAGCGCGTTCCTTCCTGTGGTCTGGAAATCACGGAAGGCTATGAGCGGGGCCAGTCCGTAAGTCGCCGCGATTGTCAGGCTGTCCTGGTGTTGGGCAGGTTTGATTCTGGTCTTTTTCACCTTTTCTTCGCGGATCGAACACTATTCCTTCCCAGTGCTGCCACCGCTGGCTGTCCTGGTTGGAATCGCGCTGACCTCACACAAGAGGCAGTCATTGGACAGCCGTCGACCCACGGTGGACCGTGCTTTTGTTTTCCTGGGGGTCATGGGTGGCCTGGCCGCATTCTTAGCAGCAGGAATCTATGCCTGGTACCGCACGGCTGGAAGAGCAATGTTCGCTCACACTGCTTCCCCAGATCACACCCAGGCCTACACGAACTACTTTTCCCCACTCTTTCACCTTCCGGGGCCAACACTTGCCGCGCTCTTGATACCCCTTTTGGGAACACTCGTCACCTTGTCCGTCGGCATGCTGAGCGCCTGGTGGCTGAATAGAGGTGGCAGGAGGATAGGTGCCGTCCTGGTGTTGTCACTGATGATGGGAGTTTTCGGCTTTTTAACGGTGTATAGCCTGCACTTGTGTGAAGGTATTCTTTCTTCCAAGTCGTTCGGTATCTACCTGGCTCAGACTTATCGACCAGGAGATCAGCTCATTGTAGTCGGTGACTTCGAGACTGCCAATTCGATCAACTTTTATGCCCCGATCAGGCTGCTGGTCTATGAGGGTTCCGCCGCCACCCTGGACTATGGTCTGCATTATCCGGACGCTCCCCGGATGATTCTTGAGCGGATCCAATTAGAGAGTCTCTGGCGGGCACCAGGACGCACTTTCCTCCTGGCACCAAGCTCCCGACGGCGTCAAATCGGGTTGAGTCCCATCTACGAAGTGCGAGAGAGCTCGGGAAGGGTTTTATTCTGCAATCAACTTTTGCTACCTGCAAAGTAATCACTGTCAGAGACTAGGGGTCAGACCCTGAGGCATGATGCTGCAGCAAAACTCCCATCTGTAGCCGATTTCCTCAATTTGAGGAGAAACAAAACACCGATTCCTTGACTTGAGGGGGTAGATGGTGCTGCCCCTTTGAATTTCCAAATTTCCCGAAACCCAGTGTTGAAAAGAAGCATAATGAGAAAATTAAGATGGGGAAAGAGGGTGAAGAAGGAAAAGTGAGAGCGGCCGCTCACTTCGAATATTCCAGGAGCTCTTATCAATGTATCAATTGTGCCTAGTAGCAATGCACCATCACCTTAGTCTGTCGGAGAGTTATGCAAAGTGTCAAACCCCTTCCCAAGCCGGACTCGCTGTTGGTTGACCAGCTTATGAGCATTTAGAAATTTGAAGGAGCGGCACCAAGCTTCTCCCAAATTTGATACCGTGGGGGACGTAATGGTTTTGGCCTTGTCACTTCACCTGTAATGGTGGAAGCAAAAAAATCGCAGACATTATACTGCAATGGCATCGCCTGCCAGCTGAGTGTCTGTCTCCCTGCGGTCCCATTTGGCGGCGAAGGACACTCGTTTCGGAAGTTTCTCTTTTCACAACTGGGTGGGCTCAGTGAGTGAACAAGTTTGTGTCAAGTAAAGGTCCTTATCGATGACTACACGAAAGTTTCTTCTTCTACTTATTGCCTTGGTTATGGTTTTGATTCTTGTCGGGCTTGCCATTCTCCCAAGGGGAAAGCCAAAGGCCTCAAACTACCCGAATTTCTCTATTCAGTTCATTGACGATCATTATGGCTGGATTATTGGGCCTCGTCTCCTTTTGACTGCAGATAGGGGAACGAGCTGGTCAATCATTAGCTATGCTCAAACAGCCGACATAGTACGGGCAAGGGATGGGCCCGAAACCAGAAGGCACAGTATCTGTTTCGTTGATCGATCTTGGGGATGGCGAATCAGTCCCGGTGCCCCCGACAATGTACAGTACACCGAAAACAGCGGCTTGTCCTGGAACATGCCAGTATGCTCCAATCCTGGAGGGAAATTCATAGCGCTGGCCTTTGTCAATCGACTGAAGGGTTGGCTTCTGGGAGAGAGAGTTTTCATGACGTGTAATTCGGCGAAGAGTTGGAAGGAAGAAACGGCGCTTTCCGGCCACTGGCTCAACTACCCGTTTCTGCTCGATGAGAAGAACATATGGTTTGCAAATAGAACGGGTACCTTGGCATCAACAAGGGATGGAGGAGAAAATTGGCAGGTTATGCATGACCTGCCAAAACAGGTCAAAGCCGTTTTCTTCCTTAATCCTTCCAGTGGTTGGATTGTGGGTGACGACGGGCTTATGGCTTACACCGACAACGGGGGAAGCTCATGGAGTCTCGTTTCTACACTGGTCCCATACGATGAACATCGTAGATGCAGAACCGAGTTGCTGGATGTGTTTTTTCTGTCTTCGGAACTCGGTTGGGCATGTGGTGATCTTGGCCTAATCATGTTTACGAGGGATGGGGGGAAGTCGTGGAGTCAGGCAAGATCCATCACTCAGGACCGTCTCTCTTGTGTCCGATTTGTTGATTCCAAAAAGGGCTGGGCTGTGGGAGGGACAATGGATCCTTTTACTTTGGTGAGCCCAGGAATGTGATACTGGAAAGTAACGATGGAGGTCAGAGCTGGAACGAAAGGAAGTTTGATTGCAGTAGGTGACCTGAAATCGCTCACTCTTCAAATCGATTAATCAGCCAATAGCTCACTACTGCATTTTCTCGAATAAGAAAGGGGGCAGACCTCGTTTTTCGCTATTCACAACTCAACTTTTGTGACTCTTGCCTGGGAAACTCAGTCTACATTCTCGGCCAGGAGTTAAAGAGGTATCCCGGCAAGCCCAAGAATAGCGGTGATCTAGTACGAATTGATGCTTGTGCAACGAAGGGGCGCTGAGGTGCTAAAACGAATCTTCGCGGTGTGCATGGTCGGCTGGGGTGTGCTTGTCCTTGTTCATGGACAGAGTGATCCTGAGGTTCCCGTGGACGTTCGTTCAGTGTTTTTTGGGGGTGTTTTTCTGATTCTCGGGTTTGTCCTACTGTTTTCGAATCGATCGAAGACTACTAAGTACTGCTGTTCATAAATACGGTGACGTATTATTTGAGTTCATTTGTGGCCTAAATCTGCTATTCTCTCCTTGCAAGGGGAGGTGCGGATTATGCCCAGAGATAGTCCCTATGCCA
>JBGPHY010000040.1:0-17044 GCA_041484625.1 Terriglobia bacterium
ATTGGCATTGCCCTTCTGCCGGCTTTGACTGCCAGAGGATGTCAGGTAATCCGCCTGGTCCGTCCCGGCTCTTCTCCCCTTCCACATTCAGAAAAGGCTTTTTCCTGGGACCCGGAGTCGGGGACTCTCGACTCGACCAGGCTGGAAGGCCTGGATGCGGTCATTCATCTGGCCGGTGAAAACATCGGGTCCCGCCGCTGGACTCCGGCTCGTAAGGCGCAGCTCATTGGGAGCCGGGTAAAGGGAACACAACTGCTGGCAACGGCTCTGTCCAGGCTGAAGGTCCCTCCCAAAACCCTCATTTCCGCCTCGGGAATAAACTATTACGGAAATCAGGGCGAGGAATGGATAGCCGAAGATGCTGCTGCAGGCCAGGGTTTCCTGGCGGACCTGGCTAAGCAATGGGAAGATGCGACATCTGCCGCCGCCAAAAAGGGGATCCGTGTGGTTCATCTCCGCATGGGGATGGTGTTGTCAGCGTCCGGGGGAGCACTGGAAAAAATGCTGTTTCCTTTTCGTCTGTGTTTGGGAGGACCCGTTGGCAGCGGACGGCAGTATGTCAGTTGGATTGCTTTGGACGACGTACTGGGTGTCATACAGCATACTCTGGATCGACGGGATCTCTCCGGAGCGGTCAATACCGTTAGCCCTCAACCGGTGTCCAACGTTGAATTCTCCCGTACGCTGGGACGTGTCCTCTCCCGGCCTGCCGTGGCCGTGCTGCCGGCTTTTGCGGCACGACTGGCGTTCGGTGAGATGGCCGATGAGCTCTTGTTGGGCAGCATCAGGGCTCGTCCGGCAAAGCTAGAGCAAAGCGGCTACGTGTTTCTCTACCCGGAATTGGAAAGAGCTTTGCGGCATGTACTGCACAGAGAATAGCGCGGCGAGTCCTTACCTGCTCACCTCGAGGGCGGATCGGTGCATGAATGTGAACCTGGGCTGGACGTTTGGGAACTGGCGCAGTCCGTCCCTGTTCGCTCGTCCACTTTCTGGTCGTCGTTCTCGCGAGTATCCATGCCGATGACGACAGCGACGCCAAGGGCGATTCTCAAGGATGCAGGCGGGGTAAGAAGATTCGGTCACTTTATAACGCCCGGCTCTACAAATGCATTCAGGTTAATCACGACCAAAGGAGAAAAAGATGAACCAGACCGATTGGGCCTACCTCCGTCCCGGTTGAACGACCTGCGGCAAGACGCAGGAGTTCCTTGCGAAACACAAAATCAGCAATGCCACTGAGGTCAATGCCAGGAAGACAACCCTGCAGGAAAAGGAAGCGTTAGCCCTGATCAGTAAGGTAGATGAGATCTATGCCAGCAAAGGGAAGAACGTGGTTCACATTGACCTCAAGAAGGAGAAACCGGATGCGGAGACCCTGACCGGCCTCTTGCTCGGCCCGACGGGCAATCTCCGCGCGCCCACATTAATCAAAGGGAGAACCCTGGTCGTGGGTTTTGACCAGAACACCTATCTTAAGGTCTTCGGCTGATGGCCGACTGGAATGCTCTCGGTGCGTGAGCCGGATTAGCAGAATCCATGTTTTCCAGACGCCTGGCGGCTGAAGCAAAATTCGTGCATACAGATTTTGGGGAGCCTGCGGATAATGAGGAGGCACACGGATGCAGGTGTACAAGGCCTTGACGATTGCAGGATCCGACTCAGGAGGTGGTGCCGGGATTCAAGCGGATTTGAAAACATTCGCTGCGTTGGGCGTTTACGGATGTTCGGTGATCACAGCCGTCACTGCTCAAAACACCCGGCAGGTCACCGGGATCCATGACCTGCCGCCCGAAATGGTGCAGAGACAAATAGAAGCCGTTCTGACCGACATTCGGCCACATGCCGTGAAAATCGGCATGCTGAGTAACTCTAGCATTGTTCAGGCAGTTGCCGAGTCCTTGCGCGGGCACCCATCTGTCCCCTTGGTCTTGGATCCGGTGATGGTATCTAAGAGCGGAGATGCGCTGCTGGCCGGAGAGGCTACCCGTGCCGTACGTGAAAAACTGCTCCCCCTGGCAACTCTTCTAACACCGAACATCCCCGAGGCCGAAGTCCTGGTCGGCGGAATCCTTCAAACGGAAGAAGACTTCGTCAATGCCTGCAAGTCACTTCGGGCCATGGGGAGCCGCATTGTCGTCCTGAAAGGCGGACATCGGCCACTAACAGGAAAGGACGCACTGGAAGTTGTTGACCTGTATTTCGACGGAGAAGAGATCAGGAAGATTCGCGGACCGTTTGTCAATACTCCGCACACCCACGGCACGGGCTGCACGTTTGCGTCAGCCATAACTGCCGGCCTGGCCAAGGGTTTTGATCCCTATACAGCAGTGCTTCAGGCGCGAGAATACCTGACGGGAGCCCTGCAAATGGCGTTTCCGGTTGGCGAGGGAAAAAGCCCGGTCCATCATTTTTTCCGCTGGTGGCTTCCGTAAACGTATGGGTATCTGCTTTCGCTGGGAATCAAGCTGGTGTAGCCGGTTATGGTTTTCGGTAGTCGGGTGATGGAACCGGATGAAGGTGATGTCGGTTCGAGTACAGTCAAGGCTATTTCACCTGTTCCAGGGAAAGCTCAACCCGATTCCGTCCAGCGGATTTTGCCCGGTAGAGTGCAGTATCGGCGGCGCGAACCAGGTTGTCCAGCAGGGGTTCCTCCACCAGTTCAGAGACCGCCACGCCCAGACTGCAAGTGACTTCAACCGATTCTACTCCTACTTGAATCGGTTGATTGGCCAGATTGGAGCGCAGTCGCTCTGCCAGAGATTCCGCAGAGGAGGATCCGACACCCGGCACCACAACCAGAAATTCCTCTCCTCCGTAGCGCCCGATGGAATCATAGGAGCGCGTGGAGTCTCTCATTCGCCTGGCGGCTTCCTGCAGTACTTGGTCACCCGCCTGGTGCCCGTAAGTGTCATTGACATCCTTAAAATGATCCAGGTCGATCAACATCACACCTACTGAGAGATTTTGTCGTTCGGCTCGATCCAGTTCCCGCTCCAGGATCTTGAGAATTGCGCCGCGATTGTAGATCCCGGTCAAGGGATCGTGAGTGGCCTGCTCGCGCAGGGCTTCCCGCGCCCGAATCAACTCGGATTGAAGATCGAGGATTCGTTGTCCGGCACGGACACGGACCTTCAATTCCTGCGCGTTAAAGGGCTTGGTGAGGTAATCATCGGCCCCCGCTTCCATACCGGCCACAATGTCTTCCTTCTGGGTTTTTGCCGTCAAGAGGAGGATGTAGGTATATGGCACCTCAACGCGCCGGCGGACCTCCCGGCAGATCTCAACTCCGTCCATCCCCGGCATCATCCAGTCCAGGATGGCCAGTTGCGGAGCTCCCTCCTTTTGCAGCTCCTCCCAGGCTTCAGTCCCGTTGGCGCAGGGAATTACCTCGAAATTCCATTTTGACAAGGTGGAGTGCAGCAAGCGCCGCGATACGGGATCGTCATCTGCTATCAGCACTTTCATGGCTAATCTCCACTTCTCAATGCTTTCAGCGACGGTTTTAGTCGCTCGACGGTCTGCTCCAGAAGGGCATAAGTCTCCCAAGCATGAGTTAAATCCCCTTGCTGCCCCATTTTCTCGAGCTGAAGAGCAGCCTCAACCGCGGATTCGGCGCCAAAATGGCTGAGCGATCCTTTGAAGGTATGTGCGCTCCGCTCCAGGACCTTCCCATCTCCCTGTTTCAATGCCTCACGAATGCATGTGAGTTGAGTAGGATAGTCTTCCAGGAACAGCTCGACAATCTCGGTCAGAAGTTCCGAATCACCGTCCAGAAGCTTCAATGTCCAATCCCGTTCAGCCACTTCGGCAGAAATGGACTCCACCTTTACCTGCCTGGTGATAAAGCCGACCTCGGGAAGCAATCGGCTGATGGCTTTGAGAAGCTCCTTACTTTCGATGGGTTTGGATATGTAATCATCCATCCCGGCATTCAGGCATCGTTCCTTGTCCCCCTTCATCGCGTAAGCGGTCATGGCCACAATGGGGATTCTCCGCTGTGGTAAGTCCTTCATGCTATGGGATGGTCCGGTCGAGGAAGCGAGGACTCTCTGTCGTATCCATTGCTCCCTTTCACGGATCAGGACCGTCGCCTCCAGTCCGTCCAATTCCGGCATTTGGACGTCCATGAGTACCAGGTCAAAATACTGGCCCTCAAGGGCTCTTACAGCTTCACGACCATTGCTGACCACCAGCACATCTTGTCCCCACTTCTCGAGCAGACGCACAGCCAGTCGCTGATTGACCGGATTATCCTCTGCCAGGAGTATTCGAAGCCGCGGAACCAACGATGCCTGCTGGCAATTCGGACCCCTGATTCCTGCAGATATGAGCGGTCTATCCATCTCTAGTCTTACAGAGGACTGAGAAGGCTGCAGTAAGGTCCTTTCTAAGACCGCGAAAGTCATCTTTTTTAGTTCCGCAGGCGTCACTGGTTTGGTGAGGTAACCGGCCAGGTTCAAGACCCAGCATCACTCCGAGTCGTCCCGCTGCCTCAAGGTAGAAAGCAACGCAATGACTCGATCCGGACACTCCCGAACGGGTAGGAACCGACCAATCCATGAAAATTCCTCGTCTCCCGCAATATCGGCGTCGAGCAAAAACAGCTGAAACGGTGAGCCCGCAGCTTCGGCCTCCGAGATCAGGCTCAAGCCGTCCATAGCAGTGGTGACAGCCTGGGGGCTGAAGTGAAGCCCGACGAGCATTTCCTCCAACACCTGGCCAGCCCGGGGATTGTCATCGACCACCAAGACAGGCAAATCCTGATGGGCATATCTCTCGTGCGGACCGGGCTCCTCGGTGCGGGAGGGCACCGCACTGAAACGGGCGGTGAAGTGGAAAGTACTCCCCGCTCCTTCCTGGCTCTGAACCCAGATTCTTCCTCCCAACAGTTCCACCAGTTGGGAGGAAATGGTCAGGCCCAACCCGGTTCCCCCGTACTTGCGTGTGGTCGAACCGTCCCCCTGGGCGAAAGATTCAAAGATGACTCGCTGCTTGGAGGCTGGGATCCCGATGCCGGTATCCTGAACCGAGATGTGAAGCCTCGAATCTCTAACCGCGGTCGCTGTTTCCTGAGGGTCCTCTGCCTTCGAGACCACCACCAAAACTTCTCCCTTGTCAGTGAACTTGATTGCGTTGCCAACCAAGTTGACCAGCACTTGGCGCAGACGGCCGGGATCTCCAATTAAAGTACCTGGGACTTCCGGGCGCACGGAGTAGATCAACTCCAGGTGTTTCTGGTGCGCCTTCAAGGCCAGTGTCTTCAGGGCTTCTCCCAGTTCTTCCCGCAGATCGAAAGGAATGGAATCCAGTTCCAGTCGTCCGGCCTCGATTTTTGAGAAATCGAGAATGTCATTAATCAGCATCAAGAGGGAATCGGCTGAAGCTTTGACAAGTTCAAGGTATTCCCGCTGGTCAGCAGAGAGGTTCGTGTCCAAGGCCAGTTCCGTCATACCAATGATCCCGTTCATGGGAGTCCGAATCTCATGACTCATATTGGCCAGAAACTCGGATTTCAACCGCGAGGCTTCGATCGCGCTCTCTTCAGCGTGGCGCCGTTTCAGGATTTCTTCTTCCAGGCGCCGATTCACTTCCGACAGCTCCGAAGTTCTCTCTCCGACCAAGCGCTCCACCTGGGCCCGTCGGCCCTGTGCGATGCCCAGATAAGATACCAACGTGCCAGTCAGAAGAGAACCAAAGCCCAAGACCACCCATGATACCCACCTGACCTGCTGAGCCAGATAGTCGGCTTCTGGATGAAGAAGCAGGGTCCACTGACGCTCAGCTAATGTGAAGCTCGACACCCAGCGCAAAGGTCTTTCCGGTGTACCGGCCGGAGTGCTTGCATTGGAGTATTTCGAAAATTTCGATGAACCGAGGCACCCTGGTACTTCATCGGAGGCAGGGAGTCCAGCAAACAAACTAATTCTTAACTCTTCGGATTCGTGCGACCCTCTGCAGCCGGCAGACAACCTGTCGAGGTCCAACACAACAGCCAGTATCCCTTCCAGGCTCGATTCCCTCTCTGGTGGTGTTGTCCTGAGAGCCCCCTTGCCACAAACGGGGAAGAAGAGGATGCACTCTGCCAGGCTTTCTTCCTTATCGGGCAACAGGAGTGCCCGGGTGGCAGCAGGCTTTCCCAGACGGCAGGCGAGCTGTAATGCCTCCAAACTACAAGGCGTGTCGGCCAGATCGCTCCCGACCCTGGAATAACCGTCCTGGGGTTCCACGAACTTGACACGAAAATCCACGCCTTCCCTGGGTGCCGGATGGCCCTGTCCTGCCGAGCTGCCAAAGTCCGGTGTGATGATGGCTGAAGCCGTAAAGGGTCCCTGGTTGGCATTCCCCTGGGTCAGGGCCGGGGATCGCGGTGCCCACATGATTCTTTGAATTTCCGAGTGTTGGGCAAGCGACGTTTTTACGAAACTCCGAAATTCCTCGAGACCCACTCGTTCAGAGGCATCATAAAGGCTCCCCAGAAATTCGAGAACTGACAGATCGTGCTCTAAACCTTTTTGAAAACGATTGACAAAATTCTGGGCACGGCGTTCAAACTCGGTGGTCAAACGAACCTGTTCTTCGTTTCGGACCGCCATAAATCCCGACAGGGAAAGGAAGATCCCGAGCACTGCCACCGTCACGACAGCAGCGTATTGTCGCGTCCTTGACCTTTGCCCTGGCTTGCGCTCATTCCTGGCCATATGCCAATTGACTCAATGCACTTCGTAGGCTGCCCATGCTCTGTTCCAATTGGGAGACCGCTGTTCCGGCTGAATCCAGGTCGCCGTCTCGGGCGGCAGTTTCCACTTGAAATGCCGTCTCAAAAGCCTCTTTGGAGCAGAAGTTGCCGACTGAGCCTTTCAACTTGTGGGCTGAACGTTCCAGCGCCAGGTGATCTTTTCGCTTGAGCGAACTCAGGATTTCTTCCATCAGGCTTGCCGAATCCTCCAAGAACAGTTCTGCCAATTCAACCAGCAAATCCCGGTCTCCCTCGACCCGGTCGAGAGCAGCATTGAGGTCGAACGCGTCGGTGGATGACTGTTCACCATTTGACATATCTGTTCCTGTGCTGTTTTCCCGGGTCAATTGTTCGATCAAATCGCCCAGGTCGCTAGCTCGGATCGGCTTCGAAACGTATCCATCCATTCCACCATTCAGGCATCGCTCACGATCACCCTGCATCGCGTTCGCGGTGATAGCAATGATCGGAACATGGGCTCCAGTTGTTCGTTCCAGCTCGCGGATCGCCTGGGTCGCCTCGAACCCGTCCATCTCCGGCATTTGGCAATCCATGAGTACTGCCGAGTAGGTTTTCCGGCTGAGTCTCTCCAATGCCTCAAGACCATTGTTGACCACGTCGACCTGGTAGCCCAGCTTTGTCAGCATCCCCAAAGTGACACGCTGGTTCACCACATTGTCCTCGGCCAAAAGGATGATTCCGCGGGCGGGCTTTTCGGGTGTGTTAATCCGGGGTCCGGAGTCTGGTGAGAAGGCTTCGGGAGAATGCCCAGGAACAGGTTCTTCCCGAGTAACTGCCTTGACCAGACATGCTAGAAGCGATGCCTGCCTGACGGGCTTGGCCAGGTAAGCCGCAAACCCGTGGTTTATCGCCTTTTCTTCATGGTTCTTTTCGCGGTAGGAGGTCAACAGAATCATGCGCGTCGAAGCCAGCGAGGGATCCTCCATGACGCGCCGTCCCAGTTCCAGTCCGTCCATTCCGGGCATTTGAAAGTCGACCAGGAGCAACTGGTACGGATCGCTTCCCCCCGCAGCAGCCCGCATCATGTCCAGAGCTTCGAATCCGTTTTCAGCGAGATCGCTGACCATACCCCAGGCTCTGATTTGGTGGGAAAGAATAGACCGGTTGGTGGCATTGTCGTCCACGATGAGGACCCGAATCCCTTTGAGGTGAGCCACGGATCCAGACTGGGCCGGCAGTTCGGTGACGGGCGGTTCTACCGGAAGCAGGAACCAGAACGTGCTTCCCTGCCCGGGTATACTCTGGAGGCCAATTCGGCCGCCGAACAACTCGATCAGTTGTTTGGATATGGCGAGGCCAAGGCCGGTCCCTCCGTATTTGCGGGTCGTCGACCCATCCCCCTGGGAGAATGCCTCAAAGATGACCCTTTGTTTTTCAACCGGAACTCCGATCCCGGTGTCATGCACGGAAAAATACAACCAGCTGACGTGGGGACGGGACTGGAATAACCCGGGGAGTTCCGGAAATCCGGTTGGATACCCACTGGAGTCCGGGAGAGGCCGTGACTGAGCGGGTAAATCTCTCACCTCCACGACCACTTCTCCTTTTTCCGTGAACTTGATGGCATTGGCCACAAGATTGGTCAGGATCTGCCGCAAGCGGACCGGGTCTCCGCTGCAGGTGCTTGGCACCTGCGGGTGGATCAAACAAGCCAGTTCCAGCTTCTTGTATTCCGCCTTTTCGGAGAGGAGTTCGATGACCTCTTCCACCACTTGACGTAATTCAAAGTCGACGCAGTCGAGCCTCATCTTGCCGACTTCCATTTTCGAGAAGTCCAGGATGTCATTGATGATGGTAAGCAAGGCCTGCCCGGACGAACGAATGGTCTCAGCGCACTGCCGTTGCCTATTGTTCATGGGGGTATCCAGCAGGAGCTCCGTCATCCCGATCACTCCATTCATGGGCGTCCGGATCTCGTGGCTCATGTTGGCGAGAAACTGGCTTTTGGCGATATTGGCAGCTTCGGCCAGTTCCCTGGCCTTTTGCAGCTCCTGGGTCCGCCGCTGGATAGTCTGTTCCAGATTCCGGTTGTGCTCGTTGATGCGGCGATAGAGTTGCGAACTCTCTACGGCATAGGCGATATTAAGAAGGAAGATGGAGAGCAGGCTCTTGGAGGCTTCAGTAACTTCCATTTCCGTTCCTGACAGGACTCCCACGAACATCCCGATGATGCTCGAGCGAGTCGCCAGGACGTGCAAGACCAGGGAATGCATGTTCTGACGGGAAGGAACCAGGACAGCGCGATTCTGATTGAGCGTCCAGGCGAACGTTTCTTCCGCTACCAGGGCATCGATCTCGTCCCGGATAGTGATCTGGAGACACTCCGGTTCGCAGGCTGCAAGATGGAAGTCATGATCGACAGAATCCACCATCTGGAAGGACATGCATTCGAACGACATGAGTCGCTTGAGATGTGCCCAAGCCGCACCCAGGATCTTGCCGACATCCTGCTCATAGTTGATGCTGCCCTGGAAATCGCCCAACGAGACCACCATGTCGAGTGAATCCAGGATCCAGCGGTTGACCTCTTCGAGGTACCTGACCCTGGCCTCTAGTATTTCCAGGCGGTTCAGCTGGTCCATCAACTCAGCCATGGTGCGACTCCGGCAGTATCATCTGTACCGCGTCCTGATACTGGCGCTCGACCTGCTCCATCATAGGGGAAAGGATACTCAGCGAGAGTCCCACGCGATCCCAGGCAACAGGCTCCAGGGGAGGAACGCAGATTTCTCCGCTGTGGCCCAACTGCATCGCATGAGAGATGATGTCGGCCAAGTGGATCACCGCAGCCTCAACCGGGTACCGGCCAGCCTCCAGGGGATCGTGATGGCAGAGCACGACTTCCTCAAGGCTGGCCGGCAATTTCCATTCCTGGATGAGGGCCGCCCCCACCATGGTGTGATCGTATCCCAGCACCTCCAGTTCAGCTTTGCGGAGCAATTGGTCGTTTTCCTTGGCCCTGCGCAACGCCTCCCGCATCAGATTGCTCTTTTTGAGGCAGATGATCAGACGGCCCAGATCGTGCAGAATGCCGGCTACAAAGAACCTCTCAACATTCGCTTCGCGGCGAAATGTCGCCATCACTCGGGCAGCGACGCCGCATGCAACGGAATGCCTCCAGAAGGATTCCATGTCCATCAGGTCCTGGGGAATACCCCGAAACAGGCGAATAACCGAGGTTGCCAGCGCCAGGTCGCGTAACTGTTGTGTTCCGACTATGGTCACCGCACGAGATATGGTTTCGATTTGGGAGGGGAAATTGTAGAAGGCGCTATTGACGATTTTCAATAACCTCGCGGCCAGGCCTGTGTCCTCGCTGATGATCGTGCCGATGTCTGCCAGTGAACTTCGCGGATTATTGACTGCCTCGTTGACTCGGATGAAGACCTCCGGCAGCGAGGGGAGGTCGGTGATGTCTTCAACGAGTGTTTGAGATTTGGCAATCAACTGTGGCGCCCCCACATTCCCTGCCGGACCCAACGTACCGTGCAGAGGCGGTAGAGTTCACTAATCACGGGGTTGTTTCGATCCGTGAGGCGGAACAACTTGTCCATCCGGTGTTCAGCCTCGCGCAGCATGGCAGGATCCATCTGGGCCGCCACCGTCGCTGCTGCCTCTTCGTGAGTCACATGCTCCACCTCAGCCTCGGTGATCCCCCACTTCTTGAAAATGCTGATGTGTTTTTGAGTCAGCTCAACCCCGGCCCCGAGGAGTACACGGCCTCCACGTTCCACAACTTTAGCCGTGAGAATCATTCCAGGTCTTAGATTCTCCAGGTTGATCTTTCCCATGCATCCTCGCCCGGCCCGAAGACCGCGGCCTGAAAGAGCCTACCTCGACCACCCGTTTCCGGAATGCTCGGTTGGCTGCAACCGGCGGCGGCGATCCCTGTTTCCAGCAGACTTTCGCCCAATCGAACGCGCACGATAAGGCTCGACATTCCGCTTCGCATGCGCCCTATACCAGTACTTCTGGTCACTGTTTCGGCCGTTGAAAGTTGAGCCATTAGGACAATGTAGGATTTAGGGGAGGTGGGTGGTTGGTAGTGCGTCGGAAGCGGTGAAGAAATTTGAGCGGCAGCCTGGGGTTGCTATACCCAGATTGAAGATCTGAAAGCCAGGATCAGCTTGCGCTCTCAAATCAAATGAGCTTCCCGTCCGGACCGACCTGGATGATTTCACCCAGCTGGAGTTCTCGAATTCCCGAGCCAATTTCCTTTGCATCGCCCACCACAACAACCACGGCCCGGTCCACCGTGAGGTAACGCTCGGCAGCTGACTGGACTGCCTCCAACGGGACCTGGTCGATTGAAGCAACAAAGGCCGGAATATCCTCGAACGGGAGGTCGTGGGATACCATGTCGGCAACCTGGTCGACCATCCTGCTCAAGATCTCGAAGCGCTGGGCGAATCCCCGGGTCAGGTTGGCCTGGGCCATCTCCATTTCCTGGACTGTGGCAGGACGGGTCCCGCGGAGATCTGACAGCTCGCGAAGGAATTCTTGGAGGGCTTCTTTACTGAAACGCGTTTGGACGCCAGCACCGCAGACCCAAAATCCCGAACTGCGCCCGTAGGAGAAACTCGAAAAGGCGCCATAGGTATAGCCTTTGTCTTCGCGAAGGTTGAGATTCAAACGGCTGGTGAAGGCACCTCCCAGAATGGTATTCATCAACTCGATCGCGTAGTAGTCCTCCACCTTCCTTCTTGGGCCGATTGAGCCGATTCGGATTTGCGACTGGGGGGCCCCCTGGCGGTCCACCAGGTAAATGACAGGGTGTGCCGGTCCCTCTGGCGTGGCCATTTTTGGGTGGAGGATCTCACCCGTCTGCCATTCTCCCAACACTTGCCGGATCGAATGAACGGCCTCGTCCAACGTAATGTCCCCGGCAAAGATGGCGGCCCCGTGGTTGGGTTTCCAGTAGGTCCTGTGAAAGAACTCCAGATCCTCCCGGCTCAGTGACTGGATCGAAGACTCCGTCCCGGCCAGCTCCCGTCCATAGGGATGGCCCTCTCCAAACAGGGCCGAACGAAACACCTTTCGGGCAATTACGGGGGGGTTGTGTCTTTCCTGCAGGATCGCATCCAGTCGGCGTTTCCGCTGGCGGTCCAGTTCTTCCGCAGGGAATGCCGGAAGAAGGATGAGGTCCGCCATGAGCCGCAAAGAAGGCTCCAAGTGCTTTTTCAGGCATTCCAGGCTCACGTGGGAGATTTCGGTTTCTGCGCCCGTGTACAGTGTAGTTCCCAGGCGGTCGAGTTCAGCCTGGATCTGCAGCGCATTTCTTGATTGGGTGCCTTCATCCAGCATTTCGGCTGTCATCCAGGCCACACCGGGCTTGCCCCCGGGATCACGGTCGCCCCCCGCTTTCACTATCAAGCTGAATGCGACCTTGGGAAGCTCAGGGCGATGGCTCACTATGACCGAAAGCCCGTTCTCCAGGCAGGCGGACGCGATCCCAGGAGGATGGAACGACCGCCTTGCCCCGATGGCGGGGACCTGGCTTCGATCGGTCTCCGGCAGCCCAGATCGTTCCGAGAGTTCCGGGACGAACACCACCCGCAAACGGTTCCTGGTATTCAAGAGCCGCCGTGCTGTTTCCCGGACCCCCTCCATTGAGACTCCCTGGTAGCGTTCATAATCGCGCTGGAACCAGCCCGGAGATCCAAGAAAGGTATTGTACTGGTTCAGTAGATCCGCTTTTCCGCCAAATCCGCCAATCCGCTCCAGTCTGCTGATGAAATCAAATTCCTGCTTAGCTTTCTCCCGGATCAGTTCTTCTTCCGTCGGGCCCGTTTCGACGAATTTGGCCAATTCTTCATCCACAACCCGGACGATCTCCTCAACCTTTTGTCCCGGACGCACTGTTGCCACTACACCGAACACACCGCTAATTTCCAGGGAGTAGTTGAACGCTGACACTTCGGAGGCTATCTGGCGGTCATAGACCAGGGCTTTGTACAAACGGGAGTTCTTCCCCTGCGAAAGGATGCGGGAGGCCAGGTCCAGTTCCGCATCTCCCGGGTAGAAATAGGGAACGGTCGGCCAGGCCAGGTAGATCCGTTCCTGAGGTACCCGGTCAAATACCTCCAATCTTTTTTCTCCGCTCAGCTGTGGCACCCAGAGTTCCGGGCGTTCCAGTGCGGGACCAGGCAAAAGCGGACCAAAGTATTGATCCACCAAATGCCGAACCGCATCCTCTTCATAATCTCCAGCGACTACCAGGCTACAGTTGTTGGGCGCGTAGAAGCTGTTGAAGAAACCCTTAACGTCTTCCAGAGAGGCTGCATCCAAATCTTCCTGGGATCCAATGACCAGCCATGAATAGGGGTGTCCCTTGGGGAACAAGTGTTCAAAGATCATCTGCAAGGCCCGCCCATAGGGAACATTCTCATAGCTTTGACGACGTTCGTTTTTCACCACGTTCCGCTGGGTGTCCAGCTTTTCCTGAGTCAGGGCCTCGGTCAGAAACCCCATGCGGTCAGATTCCAGCCACAGGACGTATTCCAGCGATTCCGAAGGGACTGTCTCAAAGTAGTTCGTACGGTCGAAGCTGGTGGTTCCATTGACTCCTCCTTCACGGAGGTTGGCGCCAGCCCGTTCCACATAAGTCAGGTATTCGCTGTCGGCGTGCTTTGACCCTTGAAACATCATGTGCTCGAAGAGGTGAGCAAATCCGGTTCGGCCGGGTTTCTCGTTCTTGGAACCGACGTGGTACCAGAGATTCACATGAACTACCGGGAGTTTTCGATCCTGGTGCAGGATGACCTGCAGCCCGTTGGTAAGGCGATACTTCTGGAACTGGATATCGAGTGCCTGGTGACCCAATCGTTTTTCCTCCGCTGACGAGTTCAGAGCTTTACTGGACAGGTTACTATTGTGAGAGACGATCTCGGAATTGCCAAGGGAATTTCAGAGACGGTGACTGCAGATTGGGGTTGTAGTTCCGCAGGTTCTCCTGCATACTTCAACTTATCCCCATGACCTGATGCGGAGGAGACGTAAATGGCGGCAGACTCTCCCACTCAATGCGACTTTGAAGAAGAAAAACTCGTTTTGAAGTTTGACACCGTAGTCCAGGCCAATGTCAACGCCATCTCTCCGATGGTCGACACGGTAATGGACACTGTTGCCCGGATGGGTTGCGCGGCAGGCAGGGAATTGGAGGTCGAAACTGCTCTGAGGGAAGCGCTGGCGAATGCCATCGTCCATGGATGCAAGAACGACCAATCCAAGAAAGTCCGTTTGTGTGTAGCCTGCGATGAAAGTTGTGGCATGCTAATCGTCGTTCGTGACCCAGGCGAAGGGTTTGATCCTTCCAAGCTGGCTAACCCGACCGTCGCGAAAAACATCTTCGAGTCTCATGGCCGCGGAATCTACTTAATCAATCAATTGATGGATTCCGTCCGTTACGAGCGGGGCGGAACTGAAATCCACATGAGGAAAAAATAAGGCTGCCCGAGCCGTTTCTCGCCACGGAAGCCAGTGACCTATATCACTGCGTGCCTTCCTTTTCTCCATTGGAATATGACCATGATGGACTTCGACAACTCTCCTTTCCTGATCATCTGGGAAGTCACCCAGGCCTGTGACCTGGCATGTGTGCATTGCCGGGCTTCTGCAGTACCCACTCGCCATCCACTAGAACTCACCACCCGGGAAGGATTCGGTCTTCTGGCAGAGATCCGTTCCATGGGTGACCCCCTGATGGTCTTCACCGGAGGCGATCCGCTCAAACGCCCCGACCTTGCGCAACTGTTGCAGGAAAGCGTGCGGCTCGGACTGCGAACCACCGTTACCCCCAGTGCAACATCTCTGCTTACCAGAGAGGCCGTTCAGAGGTTCCGAACCATGAGGGTCTCCCGAATGGCCATCAGCCTGGACGGGGCTGACGCCAGAACCCACGACAGTTTTCGGCAGGTGGCCGGCTCCTTCGAGCGCTCGTTGCTGGCCCTCGAGGAGGCTCGGCGAATCGGCCTGGAGACCCAGGTGAATACCACAGTCACCCGCTACAGCTACGACAGTCTTCCCCATATTGCGGAGATTGTGGCTTCCTCAGGAGCCCGGTTGTGGAGTGTCTTTTTCCTGGTGACTACAGGTCGAGCGGAATGGGATGACGATCTCACAGCCGAGGAGTATGAAGCGGTGTTTGAACTGCTCTATCAGATGTCCAAGAGCATGCCTTTTGACATCAAGACCACGGAAGCTCAGCACTACCGGCGTTACGTGGCCCAAAGGAAAAAGGCTGAAGGTGGACCGGTCCGGACCACCTCGGCGCTTCCCAACATTATCCAGCGCCAATCGGGCATCAACGACGGCAAGGGGTTTGTGTTTGTCTCCCACCTGGGAGAGATCTATCCTAGCGGATTCCTTCCGATCTCAGCTGGAAACGTTAGACGAGACTCTCTACCCGAGGTTTATCGTCGCTCACCATTGTTTCTCAGCCTCAGAGACTCGAATCAGCTGGGCGGTAAATGTGGAGCGTGTGAATTCCGGAATTTGTGCGGTGGTTCCCGCTCTCGTGCCTATGCCTTGACCGGAGATTACCTGGCCTCCGATCCTCGATGCGTTTACCAGCCTCGGCAGGCGGTTTATGCTGGAGGTGAGTACTAGGCTCCGACCCCCCGGATTCGAGGATCGGGCCCCTGCCAGATTCCATCCGTTATTCCAGGCGAGTTACCGGTGTGAAAAGGCAAGTCGGGCAGCCCTGCCCTTTTGGAGAGGTTGCGGTCCGGGCCATTGGCTCATCCACAACCGAGTGTCACTCGATTCTGTTATCCTCTGCGGACGAAATCATGACGACAACGGCTGGTTTCATTTTCGACATGGACGGGACCCTTTTGGATAATACCCGCTTCCACACCCAGTCCTGGCTTGAAGTTCTGGCCGACTTGGGAATCCCGATAAGTGCAAAGGACCTCCACCGTCACGCCGCCGGCAAAACCACTCGCGAAGTTCTGGGCAGTATTTTCAGCCAGCAACTCAGCGAGGTCCAAATTCTCGACTACTCCGAGAGGAAAGAGCGCATCTACAGGGAACTCTGTCGCCCCCATTTGAAACCACTCGAAGGGCTGATCTCTTTCCTGCTGGAGTCCAGAAATCGGGGAATTCCCATGGCAGTGGCCACTTCGGCCAGGGAAGGCAATATCGAATTCGTCTTGAATGGCCTGGATCTGAAATCCTTCTTCCAGGTAATTGTTGGCGCCGGCGAAGTTCAACATAGCAAGCCGCATCCCGAGATGTTTCGGACTGCCGCCGCAAGGTTGGGAGTGGCGCCTCCTCACTGCCTGGTCTTCGAAGATTCGCTGGCTGGGATTGAAGCCGCTCACCGAGCTGGTATGCGGACAGTGGTGGTAGCCACGTCGCTCCAAGCTGGTGAAGTCATGGGTTTGCCTTCGGTTATCCTGGCTATCGACGATTTTTCTGCTTTGACACCAGCTTCACTTCTTGAGCCACAATGAAGCGACGTCATGGGATTCTGAAGTCTTCAATTGCCCGGTTTGGCGGTCACGACACTCCTAAGTATTCGGGTGGCGTGAGCTAGGTCTTAGGCAGGAGCGACAAGACAGCCTGGCTGGGGCTGGGGATCACATGGGCGGCAATCAGCTTGCCCAATCCCTCTACCTTGATTTTACCGGCATCAATAGCGGCTCGCACGGCAGCCACATCTCCTTTGATCACCACGGTGATGTAGCCACCTCCGAGTTTTTCCCTGCCTAATACCTCTACATCTGCTGTCTTGCAGGCTGTGTCAATGGCTTCTATGACGGCCGTAAAGCCCTGGGTTTCAATAAAGCCGATCGCAAATCTGGATTGGAAACTCAATAGATTCTCCTTAGACGCCCCTGGCTGGGCAGGAAAATGAACCACGTCTTGCTCAATGAGCGGATTTGACTCCGGCTGAGCTTCATAGGCCGGACGTGAATGCGGGTCAGGCCGGGGAATAACATCCGTGACGCACTCCGTCCGCAGTGCACCGGCCATGGCCTTACCCGCACCCAGGGCCGTACGCACATTGGCGACGGGCCCAGTGACCTTCATACACACACCATAGAGGTCGTTCAACTCCACCTGGAGCAACTGCACACTGGCAGCCTTTTCCAGGGTGTCGAGCACAACCATGGATGGAGACCAGCCCTGGACTTCGATGACTCCGAGCGCTTCCCTCAAATCACCCCTCTTTCACGCAGCCTTTCGATGACTTCCTGGGCAATTTGGGAGAGTTTGTCCTGCCCCATGTTGCCGGTGCGTAGCGCGCAACCGCCCGGAGGGGGTTCAACAACTCCAAAATCG
>JBGPHY010000041.1:0-17005 GCA_041484625.1 Terriglobia bacterium
AAATCGGAACGGAGACACCCCCCGCAAACTGGCATCCAGCTGTCGGAGTGCCAGTCTTTGCCCCTCTTGTAGGGGGGAATCGGTTCCATTTTCATCGGCGGTGGCGCCACGAGTCGATGTCTGACCGACTATTGCAGGAACCTGATTCGAGCGCTGGGCTACTGCCTGGTTTTGAGCGGGTTCTCAGCCTCGTCGTAGAACCGCTTCTGCAGATCCAGGACGGTGGAATCTTTCTTCACGCTGGCAATCACTTTCACCAGGGACTCTACCTGGCTGTTAATCAGCAATTCACCCAACTCTTTATTCCCTGGGCTTCCGTCCCCTGCATAATGGTTGGGGAAGCTGGCATACCACCAGATCCCGGTGTAGACATCCGAAAGGGACTGCAGTCGTTTCAAGTCCTCTCCGCTTTGGTCCTTGGCCCTCTCCAGATGCACCAGGTCCGGGCGGTGGGCTAAAACGGTAGAAGTTTCCATTTCACCGGCATGAGACTCCATGGTGGTCTTGCGCAGTTTCCTGATTTTCTCATTGGACTCCGGATCGCGTGAAGGGTTGAAGATCAGGACAGCGTAATCCTTGCGACTGGCCAGTTGAGCCTGGCAGAAGAACTGGATGAAGTTATTGTTGCCTCCGTGTCCATTGACCAGGATGATCTTCTTGATCCCGTTGCGGGAAAGTTCATCGCAGGTTTCCTGCAGCAAATCCCAGATCAGCTTTTCGCTGTAAGCAATGGTTCCCGGCTGATGCTTGGCTTCGAAGATTTGGCCGAAGTAGTATTGTGGGAATACCAGAGTGTATTCCTTCTGGGCTGCCCGCAGCGCCACTTCCCGGGCATCCAGCAGGTCTGTCCCCAAGGGCAGATGGGGGCCGTGCTTTTCCAGGATTCCGAGAGGAACAATGCAGGTGGAGCCGGACTTCGTCACCGCCTGCAGGAAATCCGGCCCTGTGAGCTCTTCATACCGGACCGGCAAGGCGCTGGACACCTTAGTGCTCACTTGTGCCACAACACAAGTGGTTGAAATCAGGCAGCACAGGATGATCAGGCACGCCGACTGAAACGCAACCTTCTTTTTCATAGTTGGAGACCTCCTCGGTGGAATTAAGATTTCTTTGGGCGGCAAGGAACTCCACTTCCAGTACCCATGCCGGAGTATTATCCCACAAGTACCTGAATCTCCAACAAACCCCCGGTGATGGATTAAAATTACAGTCACCCATTAGCCTAACCGATCATTTGACCTTGTCCGGCCATATCTGAAATGATACTTCCCTATTACTGGTGCTTGCAGCAGAAGGTTGACATCAAGGGGCTTCTTGCCCCGAATCGAGGCATTTTATGAACATTACTTCGCGCAGAAATTTCCTGAAAGGTGCGGCATTGGCCACCACGGCGATTTCAGCCACACGAGTGCTGGGTGCCAATGATCGCGTCCGTCTGGGTGTAATCGGAACTGGTGGGCGTGGCAAGTACCTAATGCAGGAGCTCAACAAGTTAGGAAGCGTCGAATGGCTGGCGGTCTGCGATGTCTGGGATGTGCACCGCGACGAAGCGGAAAAAATCGCTGGAGTGACAGTCAAGAAGTACCTCGACCATCGCCAGGTGCTGAATCTCAAGGAGATTGACGCGGTCATTGTCGCGACTCCTGACCACTGGCATGCCTCCATCGCGGTGGAAGCCCTCAAGGCAGGCAAAGACGTTTACGTCGAGAAACCCATGGTCCACACGCCCAAGGACGGGCAGGCAATTGTCAGGGCCGTGCGAGAGAACAAACGCGTTCTCCAGGTCGGCACCCAGGGTCGGGCCCTCCCCCAGTTTGTGGAAGCCAAGCAGAAATTCGTAGATTCAGGCGTCATGGGGAAAGTGGGGCTGGTTCGGACCTGGTACACATCCAACGGCGGATACGTCCTGAAGGCGCCGCCGGGAATGGAGAAGAAACCGGAAGGGTTGGACTGGGACCGCTGGGTCGGGCCCATGCCCAAAGTCCCCTGGAACCCGGAGATCTACTTTAGCCCTTACAAGTGGCAGAACTACTGTGGCGGGATGATCATGGGGATTGCCATCCACGTCCTGGATTCGGTCCACCATCTCTTGAAACTGACTAAGCCGAAGACGGCGCAATGCGGCGGTGCCATTGCTTATTATAGCGATGGGCGGGACACTCCTGACGTAGTCACTTTCATCCTGGAGTATCCCGACAACGTAACGGTGACCTTCGAAGCGGAATGCCTGACTTGCCCTGACATCAAGACCCGCGCGGGCATTGAACTGCGAGGAATTGGCGGCACCCTATCGGTGGAGCGCTACGAGCCTTACGCCGGTTACGAATACTCCCCCAACAGGAAGTTCAGCCCAATCCCCCCAGCCAAAGTCCCGGGCGTTGGAGCTACTGCCGAGTACCTGCTTAAGAATTGGCTGGAGTGCCTGCGGTCGCGTCAGAAACCGGTAGCCAATGAAGTCGAGGGCTATTACTCGACGGTGGCCTGCTTCATGGCCAACCAGGCCTATCGGACCCAGTCGAGGGTGGTGTGGGACTCTGTGTGGGACCTGCCGGCCTGAAGGCGAGTCAATGGGAATGCTGGTGGGAGAGGCTTTGTCCAAGCTGTGGTCGCAACAGATGACGGCGGTCGACCGAGCGGGCGTCCACGAGCACCTGGAATTTCATTGGAAAACTTCCGCTCCCCCGGAATAGCTGCTATCCTCCCGACCGTTATTTCTTTTCCGGCGGAACATATCCAGGCGGAAGGTGGGCTCCCGGGCCAAAAAAGAACATCTCCGTTTGTTGCTCGATGATCTTGTTGGCTTCTTCTGTTCCCAGCACCAGCCGGTATTCGTTAATGATCATCTTCAAGTGTTCTCGGAACATCCCCCAGGCCTGCTTGGAGACGTTTTCATAGATTCGGCGCCCCAGCTCGTCGTTGAATGGAGGACGATCCAGCCCCGGCAGTTCCTTCCCGAGTTTCACACACTGCACCATGTGTTCGGCCATTCGTTCTTGCTCCAGGAGTGTAGGATGGGAGGTATCCCTTAATCGATTATTGAGTCGAAATTATAACATTGACAGGCAGGTTGGCCAAATGAGCGACTTTGATTGCAACCGGTTTAAGCTTTCCAGCATGCTCTGCCGGTAACCGGGCATCAGACATGGAACTCAATAATGTCGCCGTCCTCCAGTACGTGGTCACGATGGACCTTCTGCCCTTCAAACCGTTCCGATCCCCAGATCCTGGCGAATTTCAACTTCTCAGCAAAATCCTTGTGGATCATCCCGGCAGCCTCGAGGACCGTACTCCCGCGTTTCAGAATAAAAGGATCATTGAGATCGGCTTTCTTGCCAGGAGGCTTGGAGTAAACCCGCAGGATTTCCAGGAGCCGGTAAAGGAGGGCCTTGAGTTCCGGAAGGTTTTCTCCTGACTTGCTGGAGACGGCGAGAGGGGTGAAGCGGGTGCCGTAAAGCTCTTGAAGGATTCGAAAGGACTCCGGCCCTTCAGCCAGCTCGACCTTAGTTCCGAGCAACAGATTTTTCTTCACGACAACAGACTCCGGGGCTGGTTCTTCGGGTTCGATGCTGAGCAGCCGAACCTTGGATTTCTCCAGGAGGGAAAGAACGGTTTCCACCTGGTCCAACAGGTCTGGAGAGGAAAGGTCGGCCAGGACCAGTACGGCATCGCCATTTCGGATAATCCCCGAATACTTTGGCTCCCAGAATTCCGGGCTCATGGCTGGCATGTCCACCAGTTGGATCTTGATGTTCTCGTAAGGCATCATTCCCGGATGAGGGACACGAGTCGTGTACGGATAGTCAGCGATTTCCGGGGTGGCGTGGGTCAGGGCAGCCAGCAGGGACGATTTCCCGGTGTTCGGGGTGCCCAGCAAGATCACCTGTCCCGCGCCTTCTCGTTCCACCACTGAAAAAGGATCATGCCTCCCACCGGGCTTATGCTGACGCTCCAATTCGCCCTTGAGCTTCGAGAATCGGGTCTTGAGGTCCGCCTGGAGTTTTTCCGTCCCCTTGTGCTTCGGGATGACGGACATCATCTCCTCCAGGGCTTCGAGCTTCTCGGCAGTGGTAGCAGCTTGCTTGAATCGTTTCTCGGCTTCCAGATATTGAGGTGTCAAATTGGCTGGCATGGCGTAGTTTGAGGACCCCTCTTTCAGTGGCCCGATTGGGGACCCGAGAAAAATCTAGCACAAGCCACTCATTGGCGCTACTGCGGGTGAATGATTGTCCAGCCCCATCTCCTTGACTTCCCGTCCTCGGCTGTCTAATGTATAGTCGCCTCAAGTCAACACAGCTTGAAAAGGGCCTCTCTTTGAGAAACCTACGAGATGACTTGCACGACTCCATTCGTGGTGAATTCCTGGAGAACGAGCCAATAATGAAACGGACCACTTACCGGATAGGTGGGCCTGCTCGTTTCCTTGTTTGCCCGCGGGATCTGGAGGACCTGGGTCAGCTAAACGAAATCATCCGGCGCTACAGGTGTCCAAGATTCGTGCTGGGCGGCGGAGCCAATGTCCTTTTCAATGATGAAGGATTCGATGGGGTCGTCATCTGTCTGAAGAACTTCAATCATCTGGTCATCGAGGAAGGCCGGGTGTCGGCTGGGGCGGGATTGCTTTTGGACCAATTCGTCGTTGCCTGTCTCAGGAGGTCCCTGGCAGGATTGGAACCGCTTTCCGGAATCCTTGGGACTGTGGGGGGGGGCCTGCGGATGAACGCGGGCGCCTTCGGTGCGGAAATCTCAGACTACTTGTTGAGTGTGGAATGCATGGATTTTCACGGTCAGCGTAGGGTCCTGGAAAGGAGTGAGGTCGGATTCTCTTACCGAATGGCACCGGCCATCAGGGAAGCGTGCATACTCGGGGCAGCTTTTGAGTTCCCCGCAGGTTCACTGGAAGAATTGTTCAAGACGCGGCGGGAGATCCTGGCTCAGCGCGATGAAAAGCAACCCTGGCAATATCCTTCAGCCGGGAGTGTCTTCAAACGACCGCCGGGTCAGTACGCCGGCACTCTCATCGAGAACGCCGGCCTCAAAGGAAAAACCATCGGGCGCGCGCAAATCTCGGCCAAACACGCCGGCATCATCGTTAATCTGGGCGGGGCGTCTTCCCGTGACGTGATTTCCTTGATCCGCCTGGCTCAAGACGAGGTGCAACGGAAGTTTGGCGTGCAACTGGAATTGGAGCAGGAACTGGTCGGGTTCGAACGATGACCGGGGTGGCGTTAACGCAAGGACGCAATGACGCCAAGGCGCAGGGGCACAAAGGAGGATTTAATGTGCCAGCACTCGACTGGGTTCATAGTTGGCGAGTGTGGAGCAAGTCATAAAGATCAAGGCATTGGCTTAGCGGGGCATAAAGCGCGGGGGGAACTACTAACTTCAAACATTTATTTGAAATCCTCAGGGGTCCCAGAATCCCATTTGAGGAATCTGATTTTGCCACTTGAAGACACAGCTTTGCGTCATGGCGCCTTTGCGTTCAGGTTTTGACAAGTCCCTAGAGCGGCTGCCGGCCGGCAAAACCGGCATCGACGTCGTGCCACCAGGCAACCTCTTCTTCATCGAGCCTCCAGCACAGATAGACCATCCGGCCCTCCCGCTTGTGGAGAAAATCGCAGAGCCCCTGATCGAAATCCTTTACCAGGACACCCAGGTCTTCGATCTCCTTCAGAGCCTGGTGGAAAGCGTCCAGGATTTCAATATACTCCGGTCCTCGAGGAGTTCCCCAGTCATAGATGTGCCCGTGCTCAGCCTGCTCCAATTCCGGTTTCATTGCCATCATACGTTCCTTTTCCGCGTGCACGCGGGTGAGGAGGATTCTGAGTTGTGGAAGCAAAGCGTTGGCTTCAGCGACGGAAAAAACCTTGCTCATTCTCGTCCGGGCCGCCTCTCATGAAATAAGAATTGTGACTCCGTTATGGATAGCACGCCAGAGCTTTGCTTGTCAAAAAGAATCTCTAGACAAATTGGTGGGATCTGTTAGACTCTAAAAGATTTGGATGCAGTTTGGTCGAGAGCACGACCCTTCTCAATGGGAGAAAAAACCTATGAAGGAATCTATTAATAGAAGAGATTTTCTTCTGCAAACCACCGCTGGGATGGTGAGCCTGCCGGCCCTGGGGGCTACCAGTATAGGACCCTTCGTCACGCCAAGCGCGGAGTTGAAGAATTCCATTCCGCGGCGTGAACTGGGGAAAACAGGGGTGAAGGTTTCCCAGTTGGCTTTTGGCGGTGGCTCGCGGTTTGTGCAATACAAGACCGATGCTGAAGCTGTCGAGATTCTCAATTGGGTTATCGATAACGGAATTAACTACCTGGACACGGCGCATGGCTATGGGGACGGGGTCAGCGAAACGCGCTATGGGATGGTGATGAAGGGCCGCCGCAAGGAGGTATTCCTCGTCACCAAGATCTCGGCCCGTGAACCCGATGCCTTCCGGAGAGATTTCGAACTGAGCCTGAAGCGCCTGCAGACGGACCAGGTTGACCTCCTTCATATACACGGTCTGGGGAAGATGGACGACGTGGATGGTATCGGCAAGGCTGGTGGAGTCTATGAAGTGTTGACCCGCATCAAGTCCCAGGGTGGCACCCGCTTTATCGGGTTCACCAGCCACACCGACGGGGCAGCAGCCCGCACGGCCATTGAACGACACGATTTTGACTGCTGCATGATGCAGCTCAACCCATCCAAGGCGGGCAATTTCGAAGAACTGGCTCTGCCTGCCGCCTGCAAGAAAAACATGGGAGTGGTGGTCATGAAAGCCACCGCCCAAGAGAAGATCCTCGGCAGCGGCTCCGGCAAAGCCACTATCGACGAACTGCTTCGTTACACCATGAGCCTGCCGGTGGCGGCGGTGAATGTCGGTATGCCTAGCTTTGAAATGGTCAAACACAACGTGCAAGTGGCCCGGGATTTTAAGCCCATGAACCCGGGGGAGATTTTAAATCTGCAGAAGCGGTTGGTCCCGGCCAAGGCCAGCCTGGAAGCCTATTTTGGTCACCATAGCGATATCTGGGCTGTGTGAGAACCGGCCGGTCCGTTCTGATTTTCCAGCCGGAGGGAATCCTCCAGTTCCGCACTAATCCCTGGAAGGTGCAGGCTTTTTCCGAGCCTGCCGAAACGGGGTTGAACTGTGTGTGGACGGAATTGTCCCGTCAAATCTATTTGAGTGGAGATAGTTGATGATGCCAGGTCGTCCAGTTCAGATTAGCGGTGTCGGTTGCTACGTCCCAGAGCACATCCTGGACAATCTCGAGCTGGAGAAGATGGTCGAGACCAGCAATGAGTGGATTCTCCAGCGCACTGGTATATTCGAGCGCCACATCGTAGCCAAGGGTCAAGCCACCTCTGACATGGCCGCTTCGGCAGTCGGTGAGTTGTGCGTAAAGACCGGCCTAAAGGTCGGAGAAATCGAACTGATCATTGTGGCCACTGTGACTCCCGACATGATGTTCCCGGCTACGGCCTGCCTGGTCCAGCACAAGCTTGGTATCCCGAAGACCTGGGGCTTCGACTTGTCAGGGGCCTGCTGTGGATTTGTCTATGCTTTGAGTGTGGGCGCTTCCTTCGTTGCATCGGGTTTTCATTCGAAAGTAGTAATAGTGGAAGCCGACACGATGTCGAGCATTATCGACTACCAGGACAAAGCTACCTGTGTCTTGTTCGGAGACGCAGCCGGTGCTGTCCTGCTGGAGCCGGCCCTCGATGAAAAGAACGCGTTATTGGATTACTCTCACGAACTGGACGGATCCGGGGGGCCGGCGCTACGAATGCCGGCAGGCGGGAGCCTGATACCGCCCAGTTGCGAGACCTTGAAAAACCGAATGCATTATGTGAAACAGGACGGCCAGGCCGTCTTCAAGTTCGCAGTCCGCAAGATGGAGGAGGCCAGCCGAAACATCCTGGAAAAAAACCGGTTTACCTCTCAGGATCTTGCCCTTTTGATTCCCCATCAGGCCAACGCACGGATCATTCGGAATACTGCGGAGCGCCTGGGCCTCCGACAGGACCAATACATCCTCAATCTCGGCAAGTATGGAAATACCACGGCAGCTAGCATCCCCCTGGCCATACGGGACGCCGTGGAGACCGGACAACTCAGGAAAGGCGATCTGGCGCTACTGATTTCTGTGGGGGCCGGTTTCACGGTGGGCTCGGCTCTGGTCCGCTGGGCGTTTTGAGATCCGGCGTCAGTCTTTGGCTCAGCAGGACACAGATCAACATAGGTTCATACCTGGAGAGGATTGCGTCCTAAAGCCACTTATTCCTGCGGAATCATCTTTCCACTCTCCGTTCCCAGGTGGTCCCCCAAAAAAATACAGTCCTTGATACATCTGGTCTGATCTGTCTGCATATTCAGATGTAGAGTTCATCTGCCCGAGGTTTGAGCAGTCACCTATGTCGTAGAATTGACACGTATCGCCCATGCAATTCGAGATAAGCCGCTGTCCGCACTGTCGTGAATACCAGCAGATCCCGACGGATCGTGGAACAGTTCTGTGTGGCAGCTGTGGGAAACGGATTTTTATCTCAATCGCCCCTGTTGAAGTCTCGAGGACTAGACGCCTCTGGGCCGGTTTATTGGGCTTGGGCCTTCTACTCGCGCTCTCCCTTTTTCTCTTAATTGCCGCTCGGGTCCTGTGCTTCCTGATTGCCCCGTTGACAGACTGGTCGTTGGGACGGCTGTATAATAGCCTGTGGCGGCGCCAGCGGCACAGGGCTGGTTTCCGGGCCCTCCAAATTCCTAACCCTCCACCTATTGACGAAATCCCGCGATCACCGTATCATTAAGTTCAAAGTACAATCTTCAAGATCCGGCGATTTTGTAAGAAAACGCGCAGTATTGATAGCTTGATTAGGCATATTCTCACTCAATCACTTTAACCACTTGAAACCAAAAGGAGGAACACTCATGGCATATGAATGGAAGTTCACCCCCCGCCCCTATTCCGATGCGGAAGCCAAGGAACTGCTAAAGGAAGTAATCTCTCCGGAAACCAGTGATTGGCATTACAACACGCACCATAAGGGGTACGTCACTTTCCTGAACAATATTGAAAAAGAGTTGGAATCAGCCGACCGCTCCAAGGCCAACGGCAATTACAGCCATGTCGGGGAACTGAAACGCCGCTTCACATGGAACCATTCTGGAGCGCTGCTCCACGATGTGTACTGGGAAGTAATGGGGGGCGACGGGGATGCTTCCAAGGCCCCGGAGTTATCCAAGGCGATTAGCGTCGAATTCGGTTCGCTCGATGCCTGGAAAACTGATTTTAAAGCGGCTGCCGTATCGGCCAAATTAAGCGGGTGGGGGTTACTAGTCTTTGACGCCCTCTACTCGCAAAGGCTGCTGAATGTTCTGGTTGACGAGCACCAGTATGGAGCTATCTGGGGAGGGATTCCATTGATCGCTTGCGATGTTTTTGAGCACGCCTACTATCATAAGGACGGGCCGGGCCGGGCCAAGTATATTGACAATTTCCTCTCCAAGCTGCATTGGGGACGGATTGAAGCCCGCTACAAGAAGTACGTGAAACGGTAAGCCGGCTGCCTTTTTGGGGAGGCTGCCTTCATGCCCCGAGGGTTGCCTCCGCTCCTGACATCGGATCCTGCCAAGGGAATTTACCCCGCTCCGTACCTCCCTTTCGCCGGGCTTTCTCACTCCTCCTTCGTTTCCTGCTCGAAAATGTGCGCGACTTTGATATAATTAAAGTTCTATTCCGATGGTTGGAGCCATTTAATGGATAAAAAACAGTCCTTGAACAAGCGAGATGAAGTCGGCAACGAGGAGGACTTCGCCACACTTTTTGCCCGCTATGAAGAGTCCAAGCAGCAGATCAAAACAGGTGAAGTGGTCAACGGTAGAATCGTAACCATTTTCGACACTGAAGTTCTGGTGGATGCTGGTGGCCGCTCCGAGGGAATCCTGAAGAAGGAGGAAATCACCGGGCCTGATGGCACATTGCTTTTCAATGTCGGCGATACCATTCCAGTTCTGGTTGAAACCGGCGCAGGTGCAGACCAGCAGCTGAGACTTTCCTATACTCGGGCGGCGCGGTTCCGCAAACAAGCAGCGCTGCAGGAAGCCATTCAATCCGGGAGATTGCTGGAGGGCAAAGTGGTTGAGGTGGTTAAAGGCGGGTTGCTGGTAGACGTCGGCATGCGCGGCTTCGTTCCCGCTTCCCAGATTGACGAGCAATATGTCAAGGATCTGAAGACCTTTGTCGGGCAGACCCTATCGTTCAAAGTGATCCAGCATGACCTCCCCAACGGCAAATTGATCCTGTCTCGTCGGGCTGTTCTGAAAGAGATGAGTGCTGAGCGCCGCCGTGAGACTCTGGCCAGCCTGCAGGAAGGAGTGAGACGAGTCGGCGTGGTCAAGCGAATTCTGGACTACGGAGTCTTTGTCGACATCGGTGGAATAGAAGGGCTGTTGCATATTTCCGAGATGTCGTGGAAACGAATCAAGCACCCCTCCGAACTCTTTCAGGTTGGCGACGAAATTGAAGTCGAAGTTCTCAAATACGACAGGGAAAAAAACCGCATCTCGCTCAGTTATCGCAAAGCGGAAGAAGATCCCTGGCTGATGGCGGCAGAATACTATCCGGAAGGAACGCTCCTGCAGGGGACCATCACCAAAATGGAACACTACGGTGCCTTTGCTGAGCTGCCTACTGGTATTCAAGGTCTGATTCCGGTATCGGAGATGTCCTGGACCCGAAGGGTCACCCACCCCGATCAATTAATGAAGGTGGGAGATCTGGTGGAAGCTGTCGTGACTCGACTCGATGTCCCGAATCGCAAGATGTCCCTGAGCCTGAAGCAAATCACCGAGCATCCCTGGGATGTATTTGCCCGCGAACATCAGGCGGGAGAGATCCTCGCGGGGAAGGTGACACGTACCGCAGATTTTTGCTTGTTCGTGGAACTGGTGGAGGGCGTCGAAGGACTGGTCCACGTTTCCGAACTTTCCGATGCACCCAGCAAAGCCCAACTGAGCACCTACAAGCCAGGCCAGGCAATACATGTCAAGATCTTGGGAATCGATCTGGCCAGCCGGAAAGTTTCCCTCAGCATTAAGGCCATCCAGGATGCGGAGGTTCAACAGACCGTGCAGCAGTATCTCGAAGGGGAGAGCGACGGGAGTGCCCATACTCTGGGCGACAGCTTTCCCGAGGTACTGCGACAGTTTTCGAAGAACGCGGAGTGATTTCACTCTGCGGATTGCTTGCCCGATTCCATATCGATTGGCGAAATTCAAACGTCATCATTGAGCAGAGATTCATCCCCAAGCGTGATTCCAATTTTCCAGATTTGATCGGGTGAGCCCCCTATGACTGCCCAACGTCGTACAGTGAGGATCGGGGATCCAGCTCCGGACTTCAGCCTGCCCAGTCTGGCTGGTGAGCAGGTTCATCTCAGCGATTTCCGCGGTAAGAGAGCCCTCTTCTTCATCTGGGCCCCTTGGGAGTTGTGCCGAGACCAGTTGGCCGGCTGGGAGGCCTTTTACCAGAAACGCCAACAGGAAAAGTTCGAGTTGGTATCCGTGGCAGTGGATGCCTGGGGGGCGAGGAGGGTCCGCCCTTTCGTCGAATCGGCCAGGCCGAGCTTCAAGACCCTGATTGACACCACCGAGGCCGTTTGGGATCTTTACGGATTTGATCTCATCCCCAGCGGCTATTACGTCGACGAATCCGGTCATGTCCGCTATTTGAAGGTCGGTGGGTTTGATGTTCGGGATATGACCACCGTCAAGATAGTTGAAGATCTGCTTGCCGAGAAGTGGTCCAAGAAGCCGATCAAACCGGTAGAGAGGCCCTATTCCTCCCTTCGACAGGAGATGGCCGACCTGGTCCGGCAATTGAAGAGTTCCACCCGCGGGGTTGATAAGCACCTGCGGCTGGCCGACCTGATGGTCCAAAGCGGCCACCTGCGGAAAGCGGCGCGGGAATATGATGCCGTACTGGCTCAGCACCCCAGGAACATCAAAGCCCTATTTGGGAGGGGAGTTTTGTTTGCGCGGGAAGGGAAGAAAGAATCGGCTCTGACCTGCTGGCGGCGGGCGCTGGCGCTGACACCTACCAACTGGATCATCCACAAACAAATCTGGGCTTTAGAGTCTCCCGAACAGTTCTACCCCAAGATCAACTATTTCTGGCAACAGGAGCAGAACAGGCGGGAGAAGTTCCTGGCTTCTAGCGAACAGAAAGTCAAAGCTAAGGCGCAGAGGAAGTAGTCTTGTTGCCGTTCCGCTCGTCAATAACCCTTCCGCCTTAAATCCCCCTCCGACAACCCGAAGTAGTGTCCGATCTCGTGCTTCAGAGTCTTCTCGATCTGCAGCCGAATCTCCTCTTCACTTTGGCAGATTGTTTCGATGTTCTTCTGGTAAAGGACGATTCTCGCAGGCATTCCCGTAGCGAAAACCGATTGGTGGGTTTTCGGTACACCGTGGAACAAGCCCAACAGGAGACCGGAATACCTGAGTTGAAGCTCCTTCTCCGGGCGATCCTCCAGTATGATGGCTACATTTTCGAGCTTCTGCCTGAAGCGACGAGGGAGGCGGTCCAGGGTCTCTTCTACCAGTTGTGAGAATTTCGAGCGATCCATGTCCAAAGGGAAAAGAACGGGTCAAGGGGAAAGGAACAAGGCGCTCTCTATTCTCATCGGGCAGTCCGTCGGCAGCCAATCTCCGCGAGAGAGGCTGAGCGATCCTTGTTCCCAAGAATGGAGAAGTGCCTTCTCGCTGCTTCAGCTTTTGGTCCTGTCGGTGTCCGCCTTCATTCGGGCCTTCAACTCATCCAGGTCGGCCTTTATCTGCGGTAGCCTTCCAAAGAGGGCATTGAGGATCTTGTATTCTTTGAGCGGTCGGACCGGGACACCCCAATATACCTCGCCGCCGCGCACGATCTTTCCCGGCAAGATCCCGGCCTTAGATCCGATGATGGCCCCTTTCTCGACTCGGGCGTGGTCTCCAAAACCGACCTGGCCACCGATGACTGCTTGATCCTCGATTATTGTGCTCCCCGAAATTCCGGTCTGGGCCGCGATTACGACGTGCTGGCCGATTTCCACGTTGTGACCAATCTGGACCAGGTTGTCGATTTTTGCTCCCCGCCCGATGCGTGTTGTGCCCAGGGATCCACGATCAATAGTGGTATTGGCTCCGATCTCCACATCGTCTTCAATCACCACTTCACCGACTTGGGGAAACTTCACTTGCCTCGTTCCGTCAAAGACGTATCCAAACCCGTCTCCACCGACAACCACGCCTGCGTGAAGGATGACGCGATCTCCCAACACGGCGCCCGGATAGAGGACGACCCGAGGATGCAGGATGCACTCTTTGCCCAGGACGCAGTCTTCCCCAATTACCACTCCGGCGTGAAGTATGGAACCCTCTCCGATTCGAGCCCGGTTTCCGATAGTGACTTGCGGTCCGAGCTGGATACCGTTTCCGAGGACCGCATCGGCTGCAATTACAACACTGGCATGCTGCCGACCGTTACTTCTTGGGAACGGATGCAGCAGTTCGGCGGCACGGGCAAAATCCAGCTTGGGCTTATCCGAGAGGATCACGTCCCAGTTCGAGGGAGCCAAGAGAGGAGGGGCAATGAGAGCCCCCGCAACAAGCTCGACTGGAATGGCCGCCTGCCTCTGCTGCCTTTCCAGGAAGACTAGCGAGAAGCGGTCGGCGGAATCCCAATTTGATACTTTGTGAATCTCCCGACTGCCGTCCCCTTGATACTGACGGCCTAGCGCCTGGACCAATTGGGCGATGGTGTAGCGCATAGCAATTCCTCAGAGCAACAAAAAAGCAGGTCCCAAGAACCTACTTGAATGAGTTCATAAAGGAGCCTGAGAATCAGGCTCAACTGTTCGACCGGCACTTACCGGTTGCTTCGGATCGCGGTGAGGATCTCCCGGTCCTTCTCAAGGACTGCCGGATTATCGTGGCAGCAGCCTCCTCCGCTCGGAGTGTCCTGAAGGACAGGCAGACTGAGACTGTGACTGGTGGTGGGCAATTCGACAGTCTTTCCTCGGGCATAGATGGTGTGCCGGCCTTCGGTCTTGTGCCATTCCGCTAGCGTGGCAGTCATGTGCATATTTTCGATAATCTGCCGCCAGCCCACGCCGGTGTTGTAAGCACAGAAGGAGATCTCCCCTTCCTGCGTGCCGTAAGGGATAACGCACATCTCGGTCCGGCGGAAGTCATAAGTCCAGAGGTCTTGAAACCACATCCCTTCCACGGCCAGAACCCGCCATTGGTCCATACTTGCCCGGTTCTTCATGCGGTCGTTACGGTCGCTGTCCGATCTTTCGGAACTCGGTTTAAAGAGATTGATGAGCTGCGAAATCGGAAAACCTTTGGGAGCCTTGTCGGCCCGGTAATTCCGCAGGATCGAGAGGGCCAGTTGAGCGGCAGTGAGCTTCTTCCCCCGCGCTGTATCGGTGATGACCGCCACGTCCCGGATAAACTGTTCGTAGTCAAAAAACCGGTAGAGTGGTACGAATTCCCCGTTGTGGCGGTTCACCACCAGCAAGCTGAAAATGCCGCAGTTGGGGTGGCAGTTGCAGGCACTCCACCCCCAGGAAGCATCGCTTCCCTGCAGGAGGTCCATCACACTGGTAAAGGCACTGTAGGAAGACAAAGGGAACCAGTCACGCATCGGTTCCCAATCAGTCTTCAATTGGGCCTTCAGATCCTCGACCATTTGGGAGAGGGTATAGCGCTGCGAATAGCGGGTTTCATCGTCGATGTCTTCGTCCCGGCCGGTGAAAGAAACGGGCTGGAAGGCAATGGTCTGGATCTTGTCGATGTTCTTGGCGGCAAACTCCACAATGGCCCCGATGTTGTCGTTATTGACCCCATTGACGATGGTGGTCACCAGGGTGGTCTTCATGCCGACCTTGGCCATGTTTTCGATGGCTTGCAGCTTGACATCGAGGAGGTTGCCCACACCCCGATGTTTATTTTTTTCCTCGGTGGTTCCATCAAACTGCAGATACGCTCCATGCAGACCGGCTTCGTGAGCCTGGCGGGTAAACTCCTCGCTCTGGGCAAAACGGATACCATTGGTGGCCGCCAGCACCCGGTAGAACCCGATCTCCTTGGCGTATCGAACTGCGTCCAGGAAAAACGGCGAGATCGTCGGTTCGCCGCCGGAAAACAGGATGATCACCTGGCGGCGCGGCTTGAAGGAAACAGCTTGATCCAGGATGGCCTTGATGTCTTCAAAGTTCGGTTGGTGGACGTAACCCACCTGGTTGGCGTCCATGAAACACGGGTTGCACATCATGTTGCAGCGGTTGGTGAGGTCCACGGTGAGCACGGCCCCACGGCCAAACTTAATAGAGGAAGACCCGTGGCGATGGACCTGCTCATCCTCACCGCACTGGAAGTCCCGCCCGAAGAAGAGACTCTCAATCCGCCGCGTAAAGGCCGGACTGGTTGATAGAACATCCTCGAACGGCCCGTGTTTCTCGCAGACCTTCCGCATCAGGACTCGTTCGCCCTCCTCGACAATCTGGGCTTTAATCTCCCCGGGATTGCTGCCGACCAAGGTGGACAGGTCCTGCTCCCCCCGGATGATGGCAGTCCGCACTTCCGGAATGCATCTGGGACAGAGAGAATCCGTCCAGCGGGGGACCCCCAGCGTCGGAGCCGAGCGCTGACGGCTCTTTAGCATCTTACCCGGCGCCCATTTGGGAGTAGGCAATTCACCTTCAGGCAGCCGGCGGTTCACACTCTGGAAGAGTCTCCAGGTCAAGTTGGCCACGCCGGAAACAAATGATGAGCCGGACAAGTTGGCCAGGAAGCGGCTCTCGTCTTTGTTCCGGAACATATGGTCAGTGTACATGCATTTCCTCCAGTCTTGACAACGACAGGAAAAATCTATTTGTAACCATGCCGCGAATTAAAGCAATATCAGGCATGGGTCTCCTTCGACATAGAGCCCCACGAACATAATTGTTGAGCTTAACAGCCTGACCCCTGGGCGTCCAGTAAATTTTTCATAATCTTACAGTTCTGAGATACAGGAAGAACACTCCCCGGACAAAACTTGACCTGCGCTGTTAACTCTTGATAAGCTTTGCTTGTTTAACACTTCCCAGGGTCCTCGTCCCCAACCTAAATTGAATGATGACTTGAAGTCATCAAGGAGGAGACCATGAACTTTCGTGGACTTTTCAAATGGGCAGGAGTGTGTGCAATCGGTTTTGCGGCGGTTGGTTTGGTGAGCTACGGTATCTGGCTGGCCACTAATGGATTCATGGCAGCCAGCGTGACGGCACCTAGCCCGGATCGGATCGTTCAGATGGCCCAGGCCAGGGGCACTCAATTAGCGACCCGGCTTGATTTGTTGTCCTACCTCTTCTGGGTTCCAGCCCTGGTTGGGCTCTTTGCCTACTTGCGTGAAAAGACACCTGGACGGGCGTACATCGGTGGTGCAATGGCGGCCCTTGGCATGGTTGGTTTTTTCGTGACGTCGGTCATGGGCTCGGCCCTGATTGGTTTTGCCCAGGGGCCAGTGACTGAAAGCCTGAAAGAGCGCTTAGTGACCTTAGACCAGATCGCTTTTTCTTTCCAGATGCAGGCCTTGCTGGCGATTACCGTTTGCAACCTGCTTTGGGGCACGGCATTTCGATCTCGAACCGGTCTCAGCAGGACCGTGGGTAACCTGCTGTTGGCCCAGGTCGCCATGTTTCTTGTCACCAACGCTGCTTACATTGCCAGTAACAATCTCCTGCTCAATGTCGGCGTTCTGATATTTAATCTGGTTTTCCTGGCGACCTTTGCCACGGCGGGAATATTCTTGTGGCGGGCCGCTCAACAAGAGCCCGAAGTGATGCCGACGGGAGAACCGAAAGCACGTGCGGCTGGAACTTCTGCGTGAGTCGGCTTTTGTGAAAATGCGAGTTTGGGTAGCCTCGGTTACTGGGCTCTTGGCAGTAACCGTGGGCATTTGTAACTTTTTGAAAAGCCCACGATTGATTCAA
>JBGPHY010000042.1:0-16862 GCA_041484625.1 Terriglobia bacterium
ACGATTGGGAACGAGGTGGGTGTATGATCTGGTCCCGGGCAAATCCTGGGTTTTGCCATAGGTTTCTGCTCGGCGACGATAGATTCAATCTCTTCCGGAGCGAGGTGTTCAATGGGCGGGCAATCTCCCCAGGAGGTCACCCGGCTGCTCCAGGCCTGGTGCCGCGGCGAGCAAGCAGCCTTGGACAGGCTCATACCGCTGATCCACGCCGAGCTGCGCCGGATGGCGCATCGCTACATGTTGCGCGAGCGAGCCGGCCACACCATTCAAACCACCGCCTTGGTCAACGAGGCCTACCTGCGGCTCGTCGACGCCGGCCAAATCGAGTGGCAGAATCGCGCCCACTTCTTCGCCATTTCCGCCAACCTGATGAGGCGCATCCTGGTGGAATTCGCCCGCTCGCGGGGCAGCCATAAGCGTGGAGGCGACGTGCGGAAGGTGCTGTTCGACGAGGCGGCAATCCTCTCACCCGAACCGGACGAGAACCTGCTCGCACTCGATGACGCGCTGACTGCCCTGGCCGCCCTTGATCCCAGAAAGGCAAAGGTAGTGGAATTGCGCTTTTTCGGCGGGATGAGCGAGGAAGAGACGGCGGAGGCGCTGGGAATCTCCTCCGACACGGTGCTGCGTGACTGGAAATCGGCGAAGCTCTGGCTGTGGCGGGAAATAAGACACGGGGCAAAGGCATGAATCCCGAACGCTGGCAACAGATCGAGCGAATTTACAACTCCGCATTGGCGGTTGAACCCGGCCGGCGCGAATCCTTTCTCGAGGAAGTGTGCGCCGGCGACGAGTCCCTTCGAAGAGAAGTCGAGCTGCTGCTTATTAGCCAGCCTCGGATTGAGCGCTTCATTGAGTCCCCGGCCTTGGAAGTGGCGGCCCGAGGCCTGGCCAAAGATCGGGCGATGGAGCCTCCACCAGACTATGTGGGCCGGTCGCTGCTGCACTACCGGATCGTGGAAAAGATCGGCGCAGGCGGGATGGGAGTGGTTTATCTGGCCCAGGACAATTCGCTCAATCGCAAAGTGGCCCTGAAGTTCCTGCCGCCGGAGATGCAGCAGGACGCGGTGGCCCGCAAGCGTTTCCTGCGCGAAGCCCGTTCGGCAGCCGCGTTGGATCATCCCTATATCTGCCACATCAACGAAATCGGTGAAGCCGAAGGTACGGACTTCATCGTCATGGAGTACGTCGAAGGCCAGATGCTCAAGGACAGGCTGGCTCGAGGGGCGCTGTCGTTGAAGGAAGGTCTGCAAATCGCGGGCGAGGTTGCGGAGGCACTGGAGGAAGCACACGAGAAAGGGATCATCCACCGGGATCTGAAGCCCTCGAACATCATGCTGACCCGCAAGGGGCACGCCAAAGTGATGGACTTCGGGCTGGCCAAGCAGTTGATTCCGCCCGGAGGAATCGACAGCCAGGAGGAGTCGATAACGGTGCTGACCCGGAGCGGGTTAACGCTGGGGACTTTGGCGTACATGTCACCGGAGCAGTTGCGAGGTGAGCCGGTCGATGCCCGGTCGGATATATTCTCGTTCGGGGTCGTTCTATACGAAATGCTTGCGGGGGTTCATCCCTTCAAGAAGGAGACGGGCATGGACACGGCTAGCGCGATCCTCAACGCCACACCCAAGCCTCTCGTAGACCTTCGCCCGGATGTTCCTGGTCTTCTCCAGCACATTGTGAAGAAGATGCTCGCCAAAGATCCGCAGGATCGGTACCCATCGATTCACGATGTGAGGACCGACCTCAAAGAGCTACTGGAGGCATCCGATCGGCCAGCAATGGGGAAACGCAGGCGGCTGAAACCGTTGTACTGGATTGCCGCAAGCGCGTTGGTGGTTGCCGGCGCGGGTATCTGGGCGTTTATCCAGTTCTTTCCTCGCGAGACGGCGCTGCCCCCACTGAGGATTGTACCCGTAACAACAACCGGCGGCCGTAAGGCTTTCCCGTCGCTCTCACCTGACGGCAACTGGATCGCATTTGCCTGGATGGGTGAGAAGGGGGACAACTGGGACATTTACGTCAAAGAGTTGGAGGGCCCTGGCTTTAACAGGCTGACGACCGACCCGGCAGATGACTGCTGTCCGGCATGGTCTCCCGATGGCCGCCAGATTGCTTTCCAGCGAAGCTCAGGTGATCGGAAGGTGCTGTACCTCATCAGCATGGTAGGCGGTGGAGAAAGAAAGCTGGCTGAGGTTGGCATCGGGCGGCTGAGCTGGTCGCCGGATGGAAAGAACATCGCATTTATGGACCGGAAATCTGCGAAAGATCCGTGGAGCATCTGGTCGCTGTCCGTGGAAACACTGGAAAGGAAGAAGATAACCACTCCGGATCTGAGTGACTTCGGGGACCGTTGGCCGGCCTTCTCACCCAACGGTCGCGACCTTGCATTCATCAGGTCGAATGACCCTAATACAGGCGTACTTTATGCTATGCATCTTCCCGGTGGAGAGCCCAAGGTTGTGACGGACCGGAACTCTCCTTTTTCGCCATGCTGGACTGCCGACAGTCGCGAGATTGTCTTCACTGGTGACCCTGGGACAGGGGAATCATCGTTGTGGCGGACTTTCGTAGACGGTGGAGAGCCTCGCAGAGTCCCGACACGCGGCGAGCGGGTTCGTGAGCCCTCGGTCAGCCGGAATCGTCTGGCCTACGTAAGCGACACCTCCAACTCGGACATCTGGAGACTGGAGCTGACTGGGAAGGATGCGATAAAACCGCCATCCAGGCCCCTGTTGTCTTGGTCGTCAGATGAGGTTGATCAGTGTATTTCCCCCGACGGAAGCAGGATTGCTTTCTCCTCCGACAGTTCAGGAAGTGCGGAGATCTGGATCTGCAATGCCGACGGCACCAGGCCGATGAAGCTCACCGACATGAGGGAGGGAGGCACCGGCAGCCCGAACTGGTCCCCCGACGGGAGGAATATCGCTTTCGATTCCACCAAGTTGGGGAGTAACAACATCTATGTGGTGAGCGCGGAAGGGGGGCCGGTGCGCCGGATCACGCCAGATTCCACGGAAGAGGCGGTTCCCCGCTGGTCACGGGATGGTCGTTGGATTTATTTCGGCTCGAACAGGAGCGGCAGCTGGCAGATTTGGAAGATGCCCTCCGAAGGAGGCAAGGCGATTCAGATCACCAGGAACGGAGGCATGGTGGCCCGCGAATCAGCCGATGGGCAATTTGTGTACTACTATGGTTACTATGTTCGTCAGGAAAGAGGTGTGTGGCGTGTGCCGGTATCGGGTGGCCCGGAGACTTTGGTACTGGACAGGCAAATTCTCCGCTTCAATTGGGATTTGACAGAGCGGGGTATCTACTTTTTCGATGGCTGGTTTAATACTAGGGGGAACATTTGCTTCTACGATTTTGCGACCCGTCGTATGAGGATTCTGGCTCCCGTCCATAGTGATACTGGGTTCGGGGTAAATGAGGGTTTGAGCATCTCACCCGACGGCAAGTGGCTTCTCTATACGGGTGGGATCTCCACTTCCGACATCAGGATGATCGACAACTTCCGCTGAGGGGTGGGCAATGATCAGCAAGATCATTACGAGAGTAATGAGAGTAATGAGGGTCAGATCTGAATATTCGTTATATCTTCCGTGCGATGATATTGTGTTGTCTGACCGTGACTGATGCTCTGGTTGGCAAGCGTGCGCACTCTTGCTTGCCGAAAGGACACGCTGGACAAAGGAGAACTCACACCGCAATCGCCTTGGCTCCAGGCCGAGACAGGATGGCTTCATGGACTCAATTCAGGCTATGGTAGGGAGAGTCTGAGGGTGGCCTGCGGAATTTTCTTGGAGGAATGAGCCGAAGCGAGGGGCTTTGGTTAAGAATTCAAACCAGACAGGCCCCGATCAAAAGAAACCGAGTTGAAGCTTTGCCGCTTCGGTCATCATGGAGGGATTCCAGGCAGGATCCCAAACGACTTCCACCCGCGCAGAATTCACGCCTCCGATGTTCTGGACTTTTTGCTCGACTTCTCCCGGCAGGGACCCGGCTACCGGACAGCCGGGTGAAGTGAGCGTCATCAGGACCGTCACGTTGTCAGAGGCATCGACATCAATCTTGTAGATCAGGCCCAACTCATAGATGTCGACCGGGATCTCCGGATCGTAGCAGGTTCGCAGCACATCGATCACTTTGAATTCCAGATCGGAATTGGGTTTGGCGGTTTGTGATGAAGTTTCTTGCATAGATCCTTTCCAAAGAGGCCGATCGGACCTCTCTTTGATCGCTGGGGCCGGAGTCCAGTCCTACTCAGTCGAAGTAATTTCTTTGTTTTCCAGTGCTGCCTTCATCGTGTGCCAGGCCAGCGTGGCGCACTTCACTCGAACCGGGAATTCGCGAACCCCGGCAAAGACCTCCAGCTTCCCGAGTTCCGGGAATTGAGCTATAGCCTCCATGGGGCTGGTGACCAGGTAGTGGAACTTCTCAAAAAGGCTTTGGGCGTCCGCCAGGCTCCCGCCTTTCAAGCTCTCTGTCATCATGGAAGCAGACACAGTCGAGATGGCACAGCCAGTTCCATCAAAACTGATGTCCTTAATGATGTCGCCGTCCAACTGCAAATAGATCCTCACCTTGTCACCGCACAGTGGATTGAAACCTTGGGCGTGGCAGGAAGGGGTCTCCTGCCGATGACAGTTGCGAGGGTGCTTCGCATGATCCAGGATGACTTCCTGGTAGAGATCCCGCAGGTCGGACATTAATGAAAAACTTCACTGACTTTTTGAACAGCTGCCACCAGGGCGTCAACTTCTTCCCGGGTATTATACAACCCGAAGGAAGCCCGAACCGTGGCAGGGATTCCGAAACGGTCCATTACCGGCTGGGCACAATGATGCCCGGAGCGGACAGCGATCCCTTCCTGGTCCAGGATTGTTCCGACGTCATGAGGATGGACGCCGTCAATTAAAAACGAAATCACAGAAGCTTTTTGGCTGGCAGTTCCGATCAAACGCACTTCTGGAATTCCAGAAAGGGCCCGAGTGGCGTATTCCAGCACATCCCGTTCGTGGGCGGCAATCCGGTCCATCTTCATGGCGGTCAGGTAATCGATGGCGGCGCCTAATCCAATCACTCCGGAAATATGTGGGGTGCCCGCTTCGAATTTGAAGGGAATTTTATTGTACGTGGTCTCTTCGAAGGAGACAGCACTGATCATGTCTCCCCCACCTTGGTAAGGGGGCATACTCTCCAGCAGACTAGCCTTTCCGTAAAGCACGCCTATCCCAGTGGGGCCATATACTTTGTGAGAGGAAAAGGCGTAGAAGTCACAATCCAACTCCCGAACGTCCACCAAGCCATGCGGCACGGCCTGCGCCCCGTCTACCAATACCGGGACCCTGAACTGATGAGCCAACTTGACAATCTCCCGTATTGGATTAATTGTTCCCAGCGCATTGGAAACATGGGTGATTGCAACCAGACGGGTTCTTTCGTTCAACAGCCCGGGTACTTCCTCGAGGTTTAATTCCCCCCGGTCATTGATAGGGATGACACGCAGTCGGGCGTTTTTCTCTGAACAGAGCATTTGCCAGGGAACAATATTGGAGTGGTGCTCCATGGCCGAGATCAGTATCTCGTCCCCGGCATGGAGATGTTGCCGCCCGTAAGTGGCTGCCACCAGGTTAATGGCCTCAGTGGTTCCCCTGACAAACACGATCTCCCGGTCTTCACCGGCGTTAATGAACTTCTGTACCTTGCTCCGGGTCCATTCGAACTCGCTGGTGGCCAACTCGCTAAGGAAGTGTACCCCACGGTGCACGTTGGAGTTTTCGGAAGTGTAATACTGAAGGATGCGGTCGATGACACACCGAGGCTTTTGGCTCGTCGCCCCATTGTCCAGATATACGAGTGGCTTGCCTCGGATCTTCCCCTGCAGCGTCGGAAAATCCTCCCGGATCCGATAGACGTTATAATGCCCTTCGGTCCCTGTGGCGCCTACTAGAGAAATCCTTTCAGTCAGGGCGTTCATGAGGAGTCTCCAATTCTCCGGTCCCCGGCAGATTCGAAAAAAGGAGGCGCTCCAGCCCTTCCCGCACCGAAGCGATTTTGATCCGGTTAGTGAGATCGCTGGCGAAGGCGTAGGTCAAAAGATGCCGGGCAGACTCCAGGCCAATCCCGCGAGACCGAAGGTAGAAAATGGCTTCTGAGGACAACTGACCGACCGTGGCTCCGTGAGTGCATTTGACGTCGTCGGCGTAAATCTCCAGCTGAGGATTGGTATTGGCCAGGGCCTCATCGGAAAGCAGAAGGTTTTTATTGGTCTGTTTGGAGTCGGTTTTCTGCGCGCCCTGGCGGACGATAATCCGCCCGCTAAACACCCCTCTGGCTCTCTCATCCAGGATCCCTTTGTACAGCTCCCGGCTGCTACAGTGAGCCTTGGCGTGATCGATCCGGGTATGGTTGTCTATATGCTGCTGCCCCCTGCCCAGGTAGAGGCCGTTCAACACCGCCTCGGCACCCTCTCCGTCCAGCACCACGTTGACGTCATTGCGAACCAGCGCCCCTCCCAGGGAAATCGAATGGGTGGAAAAGTTGCTGTCGCGGGAGATATGGGCCTGGAGAGTCGACACATGAAAGGCACGGATGCCTTCGCGTTGGAGCCGGTAGTGATCCACAATGGCATTCTCGTCCAGGAAGATCTCTGTCACCGCATTGGTCATATAGAGGCTATCCTGGCCGGCGTAACTCTCCAGGATCCTGGCTTGGGTGTTGGACTCGGCCAGGATGAGGTTCCGTGGGTAAGACACAGCGGGTTCTTCGTGAGCCGTCGACAGGTACAGAACATGAACCGGTTCCTCCGCCACCGTGTCTTTAGGAATCCGAATGACAGATCCGTCCCGGAAAAAAGCAGTATTTAAGGCCACAAAGGCATGTTCGTCGTACCCAGCGTGCCGAGAGAGATGAGTCGAGAGCAGGTCCGGCTTCGAAACCAGCAGGGCCCCCAGATTCTCGATCTGGATGGGACTCCTGTGACCTTGAAGCGAAGACAGTTTCTGGGAAAACCGGCCATTCACAAAAACGATTTCCGGTCCCGGCCATGACCCGAACACGAACTCTTCCGGTACGCGGTCCACTCCCAACCGCGGCGACAAGCTGCTGGCGGGCTTGAAGGGGATTCTGGAAATCGGAGCGACGTTAGTAAATCGCCATTCTTCCTCGCTGGTAGTCGGAAACCCCAGAATAGAAAACCGATCCATCGCCGCCTTGCGCACTCCCACAAGCCAGGAGGGTTCAGCGTTCAGGCTCTTTTCCAGGCTGGCAAACTGGGATTGGTACAGACCACTTTCTTCAGTCACACTAATCATGATTCTCCTGTCCCCCTACTACCTGACCGGCACAGCGCTGGCCACTTCCTCTTCAATCCAGCCGTAGCCCTTTTCTTCCAATTCCAGGGCGAGTTCTTTTCCACCGGACTTGACAATCCGTCCGTTGACGAGCACATGTACAAAGTCGGGGACAATGTAATTCAGCAGCCGTTGATAGTGCGTGATAACCACAACCGCCCGGTGTTTGGCGTGCAGAACATTGACGCCGTTAGCCACAATCTTCAGTGCGTCGATGTCTAATCCCGAATCGGTTTCGTCCAGGATTGCCAGCTTGGGATCCAGGATGGCCATCTGGAAGATCTCATTCTTTTTCTTTTCACCACCGGAGAATCCCTCGTTGACCGGACGGCTGATCAGGCCCTGGTCAATATCCATCAGCTTCATCTTTTCCCGAACCAGTTTGAGAAAATCCATGGCATCCAACTCGGGTTCGCCCCGGTGTTTGCGGATGGAGTTCAAAGCCGCTTTGAGGAAGTAGGTATTGCTGACACCGGGGATTTCCACGGGGTATTGAAACGCCAGGAAAATCCCTTCCCGAGCCCGTTCTTCCGGAGAGAATTCCAGAAGATTCTGCCCTTCGAATAAGACTTCTCCTTCGGTGACCTGGTAGGATTCACGTCCTGACAGCACTTGGGCCAGCGTGCTCTTGCCTGAACCGTTGGGTCCCATAATGGCGTGGATCTCGCCCGCTTTTACTTTCAGGTCAATCCCTCTTAGGATGGGCTTGTTTTCGACCTTCGCATGCAAATTCCTGATTTCCAGCATTCCTGAATCTCTCCGGTTGAGTCGCTATTTATCCAACGCTTCCTTCTAAACTCACACCCAGGAGTTTTTGAGCTTCCACCGCAAACTCCATGGGCAACTCGCGAAAGACCTCCTTACAGAAACCGTTAACAATCATGGAGACGGCGTCTTCGGCGGATATGCCGCGCTGCTTGCAGTAGAAGATCTGGTCCTCCCCGATCTTCGAGGTGGAGGCTTCATGCTCCATTTGAGCGGTACTGTTCTTGACTTCGATGTACGGGAAGGTGTGAGCGCCGCACTTGTCCCCCAGCAGCAACGAGTCACACTGCGAAAAGTTGCGGGCGTGGTTAGCCCCCTTGAGAATCTTCACCATCCCGCGATAGGTATTTTGACCGTGTCCGGCTGAGATGCCTTTGGCGACTATGGTGCTGCGCGTGTTTTTCCCGATGTGGATCATCTTGGTCCCGGTGTCGGCTTGCTGATAGTTGTTGGTCAGGGCCACGGAATAGAACTCACCAATAGAATTGTCGCCCTGGAGAATGCAACTGGGATACTTCCAGGTAATGGCCGATCCGGTTTCCACCTGGGTCCAGGAGATTTTGGAATTGATCCCCAGGCATTTGCCGCGCTTGGTCACAAAGTTGTAAATCCCCCCCTTGCCTTCCTTGTCACCGGGGTACCAGTTCTGGACAGTGGAATATTTGATCTGAGCATTATCCAGGGCCACCAACTCTACCACGGCGGCATGCAACTGGTTCTCGTCCCGAATGGGCGCCGTGCAACCCTCCAAATAGCTCACGTAGGCACCCTCATCGGCCACTATCAAGGTGCGTTCGAACTGCCCGGTGTCGGCGGCATTGATACGGAAGTAGGTGGACAGCTCCATGGGACAACGCACACCCGCGGGGATGTAACAAAACGACCCGTCACTGAAAACGGCGGAATTCAAAGCCGCATAGTAATTGTCCGTGTAAGGGACTACCGATCCCAAGTACTTACGAACCCAATCGGGATGTTCCCTGACTGCCTCGGAGAACGAGCAGAAAATGATCCCCAAGTCCGCCAGCTTTTCCTTGAAGGTGGTGGCCACCGAAACACTGTCAAAGACAGCGTCCACTGCCACACCGCTCAGACGTTCTTGTTCTTTCAGCGAGATCCCTAGTTTCTCGTAAGTCTTGAGGAGTTCCGGATCGACTTCGTCCAGGCTATTGAGCTGGCTTTTTGGGGCCCTTGGGGCTGAATAGTAGACGATGTTCTGGAAATCCACCGGAGGATAATGCACATTGGACCACTGGGGTTCGGTCATGGTCTGCCAATGCCGGTAGGACTTCAAGCGCCATTCCAACATGAACTCCGGCTCATTTTTCTTGGCCGAAATCAGCCGAATGACGTCTTCGTTCAGTCCTTTGGGTATGGCATCGGACTCGATCTCCGTGACGAATCCATACTTATATTCGCGATTGGCGAGTTCCTCGATTGTATTGGTTGCCGTTACCATCTAAACTCTCCTTTGAATTCTAACATCTACCCTGCATGCGGCCGCCCCCACTGACCCCAGAAACCGGTAACCGACGATCCCCATCAGGCATCCTGTAGAACCGGCAATGGGTCCTTCTTGTCCGCTCCGGATGGAAATGGGACCACTCTTTGGACTCCGGGCTTTTCCCCTCCGAGCGGGAGCTTGAAACTGATCGGCCATTGTTGAGCCATCTGCTCGATGGTCAACTGGCCCAACATCTGGATCACACCTTCATGGAGTCTCTGGAGGGGGGTCTTTACATTGCATCGTTCGAATTGCAGACAGAAGCTATCGCCGGAAACACAACTGGTCATAGAGAGTGGGCCCTCAATAGCCTCAATTACTAAGGCGGCGCTGATCGAATTGGCTGGCCGGCCCAGAGAATAGCCTCCGGCAATACCCTGCTGAGAAATCAGGAGTCCCTTTTTTGCTAGCTTTTGTAAAATCTTGGCCATCAGTTCAGCGGGAATTCGGTAAGTGTCAGAAATCTCCCGGGCACTGCAAGCCAAGCGCTCTGGATTCTGTGCAAGATGCATCAGAGCCATCAACCCGTAATCAACCCTTTTTGATAGCTTTAACATGGTTGAACCTATATACGACCAATTCGGTCGCCTATAAGAATAAGGTGTCCCGATGGATCTGTCAAGGCTCTTTTTGAGATCTCTTCCTAGTGATTTCCAGGAAGTCTGAATCCTGACATAAATCTGATCGTTGGAGGCTGGATTTCAGTCGTGGGAATTGGCCTTATTGCCACAATTCGCAGTTAAACCTGTCCCCCGTATGAGACACCCGGCAAATGGGGAATGCCCTTGGTCCATTGCTAAACTTATGAGAATGGAAGGTTAATAAGAAATTCCTGGATCTGGAGGATGGAGTGCTGGAATATTAGCTTCGACCGGATGAATCAGCATCCCAACCACCTGAGGTGGAAGGAACCTTGGATTACCAACAGACCATCGCTGCCCCGATCTCCTTTTCCGGGATAGGACTGCACACCGGTGCCCCCGTATCCATGAAGATCGTTCCCGCTCCGCCTGACACTGGAATCGTCTTTCAGAGGGTGGACCTGGACAATTTCCGGATTGAAGCCAATATTAAGAACGTGGCACGTGTCGCTTACGCCACGACCCTCATGAAGCAGGGCGTCTTGATCTCAACCGTGGAACACCTGCTTTCTTCGCTTTACGTTTTTGGAATAGATAATGCCGTTATTGAGTTGGACAACCTGGAGGTCCCTATCCTGGATGGCAGTGCCCTGGAGTTTGTGGAAAAAATCCGACAGGTTGGTTTGCGAAAGCAGGGGGTATTGAAGCGATACCTGGTCATTCAAAAAACGCTTCATCTTAGAGAAAGGGACAAGAGAATTTCAATCTCACCGGCTGATTCGTTCCACATCGCCTACTCCATCGACTTCCCCCACCCCCTGATCGGGAAACAACGATTTGAATTCGAAGCCAGTGCTGAGGCTTTTGCGCGGGAGATCGCCCCGGCACGGACCTTTGGATTCATTCACGAAGTTGAAGAACTGCGCAAGAATGGACTGGTTCGCGGCGGCTCACTTGAGAATGCCATCGTGCTGACCGAGACGGGAATCCTGAACAACATCCTGCGATTCGGAGATGAATTCGTGCGGCACAAGGTACTCGACAACATAGGAGACCTGTCTCTGATCGGGTATCCTTTGATCGGGGGAATCATGGCCCACAAAGCCGGTCACGCGATGCATACGCAGCTAGTGTCGCGAATCCTGGCAGATCCCTCGATTTGGAAGTTGAAGACCTCAATCGAACTTGGCAGGTCCATGCGCCCTGACGCACAGGAGAGCGATCCCAAGCTCGTCCCTCTCAAGACGAGTGGTCTTCCCCACCACGCTTGAGTCCCTCCCAGGGACTCTGTTAGCGGCAGTTCGATATCCCATCATCTTTTGTTTTTTGCGCGTTCTGAATCTTCCGGTTCCCTGTCCGTGTCATCATCCCCCCACTTGGCCCAGCAGCATTTTCCCACTTTCACTTGCTTCGCTGTTTTGGGCTCTTCTATACTAGCCCACTGGAGTTGATCCTTCAGTAGCTCCAGCTGTGCCTTTCAATGCACTCATCGACGGAGGCTTTTATGGAGCCAATGGAACCGAAAGTAGAAACCAATCCCTTTGAAGCAATGGTCTCCCGCTTCAACATCGCGGCGGAGAAACTGGGATTGGATCAAGGACTCTACCAGGTTCTTCTTACTCCAGACAGGGAAATCACGGTTGCCCTCCCTGTGCACATGGACGATGGCAAGCTCAAGGTTTTCAAAGGGTACCGGGTGCAGCACAATATGGCGCGTGGACCCGCCAAGGGCGGAATTCGTTGTGCCCCGGATGTCACATTGGATGAAGTGAGGGCCCTGGCTGCCTGGATGACCTGGAAATGTGCCGTGGTGAACATTCCATTCGGCGGGGCTAAGGGAGGAATCATCTGTGATCCTAAGCTCATGTCTTTGGGCGAACTGGAGAGAATTACCCGCCGCTACACTGCTGCACTCCTTGATGTAATTGGACCGGATCGGGACGTCCCGGCCCCTGACATCAATACAGACGAGCGAATGATGGCGTGGATCATGGACACTTACTCCATGCACATGCGACATACCGTCACGGGAGTGGTGACCGGCAAGCCGATTGATCTGGGTGGTTCCCTCGGGCGTCGCGAAGCCACCGGCCGTGGCTGCAAGATCGTCTGTGACCGGGCCATCTCGCGTTTTGGGATGAAACGGGAGGACACTGGGGTGATCATCCAGGGCTTTGGCAATGTGGGCTCCATGGCAACCCGATTCCTCTATGAATCCGGATACCGCATTATCGGCGTTTCGGACATCGGCGGAGGGGTCTTCAACCCGCTGGGCATTAATGTCTCCAAGCTGATGAACCACTTCCAAGAGGCCAGGACGGTTGCGGGCTTTCCGGATGCCGAACCGATCTCGGGCCAGGAGATCCTCGAACAACCCTGTGATATTCTTCTGCCGGCGGCCATAGAGAACCAGGTCACCAGCCAGAATGCCGAACGGATCAAGGCCAGGATCATCTGCGAGGGGGCAAATGGGCCGACCACGGCCCAAGCCGACGACATTCTTTACGACAAGAAGATTTTCATTGTTCCGGACATCCTCGCCAATGCCGGCGGAGTGACAGTTTCCTATTTCGAATGGGCCCAGGACCGGCAAGGTTACTTCTGGAATCTCCGCACGGTCAATGAGCGGTTGGAGGAAATCATGGTGAACAGTTTCGACACCGTGACGGCTTATGCCGACCGTCACAATGTCAACATGCGCATCGCTGCTTATATGCTGGCCATTGACCGGGTGGCTTTTGCCACCAGAGAACGGGGTATCTACGCCTGATGCTCGATCTTTCCTTCATTCGGAAAAATCTGGACCTCGTGAGAGCGAAGATGGAGCAGCGCGGAGCCTCGGTTGCTCTAGGCGAATTTGAACAACTCGATGCCGAGCGCCGAAGGTCGATCGTGGAGGCCGAAAGGCTCAAGCACCTGCGCAATCTTACCAACGACGAAATCACAGGACTGAAAAAACTTAACCAGGACGCCAGTCAGAAAATTGCGGACATGAAGGAAGTCTCCGGGAGGATCAAGACCCTGGACGAACAGTTGAAGGGTTTTGACGAGAAGCTCCGGGCATTTCAACTGACCCTCCCCAATATTCCCCACGCCAGCGTACCCGTGGGAAGTGATGCTTCAGCCAACCTCGTGGTTCGGGTGGTGGGGGAGAAGCCAGCCTTCCATTTTCAACCCAAGGCGCACTGGGAACTGGGGCCGCAACTGGGGATACTGGACCTGGATCGGGCGGCAAAGCTGGCCGGGGCCCGCTTTGCATTATACACAGGGCTGGGAGCCCGCCTGGAACGGGCGTTGATCAACTTCATGCTTGACATCCAGACACGCGAGCACGGCTACACCGAAGTGATACCCCCCCTCATGGTGAACTCGGCCTGCCTTCAGGGAACCGGGCAGTTACCCAAGTTCGCGGAGGATCTTTTCAAAGTCGAGGGGACGGATTACTGGCTGATTCCCACGGCTGAAGTCCCTGTGACCAACATCTATGCCGATGAGATCCTGGAGGGAGACCGACTGTCCATCTACATGACCGCTTACACTCCTTGTTTTCGCAGTGAGGCGGGGAGCTATGGGAAAGACACCCGCGGACTTATTCGTCAGCACCAGTTCAACAAGGTCGAGATTGTCCAACTGACCTGCCCCGAAGATTCCTACGAGGAACTGGAATCACTGACTCGTCATGCGGAGGAAATCCTGATACGGCTGGGATTGCACTACCGGGTGGTTTCACTCTGCACAGGAGACCTGGGCTTTTCATCGGCCAAGACCTACGACTTGGAGGTCTGGCTCCCCGGCCAAAACGACTACAGGGAGATTTCCTCCTGCAGCAATTTTGAGGACTTTCAAGCCCGGCGCGCCAACATCCGTTTCCGTCGGGATGCTAAATCTAAGGTGGAGTTTGTGCATACTCTCAACGGGTCGGCCCTGGCCGTGGGACGAACCTGGGTGGCCATCCTCGAGAATTACCAGCAGGCTGATGCGAGCATCCTGATCCCGGTTGCACTTCGCCCATACATGGATGGCGTGGAGAAGATTCCCGCCCGGTGACCTGCGTCAAGATCACTATCTGCTTTCACTCCGTTGGGCTTGTTGCTCTTTTCCATACGAACCCGAGGACCGCCGGACACGGCAAGCCGTCATCCGTTCCATAGGCGAATAATGTTCCTTTCCTGTCGAGTTTGCTCTCCCAACGCACAGCCGGTCATTCTGATTTCCGAGTAGTTTTCTTAATGCAGATTTCTCACCAATCCTAATACCACAGGCGCAAAAGCTGTGTATCCCTCGCCAAAGGGAAGTTTCATTTAAGGCCCTTGACCAACTGCTCCAACCTGACTTGAACATCGGAAGAGACAGGATAACTCTTCCGGAATTGGTCTTCCAGGAGGTTGAGTTCTACCTGTTTGTCTGCCGGGAGATTGAGGAAGAACTTCAAGTATCCCGGAAGAAGCCCGGGGAACCGGCTTTTCAGGTACAGGTGGTTGGCTGAAAAGACCGCATTCTCGCGGATCCGGTTCAAATCAGTTACCCGACCTGGCAGAGAAGCCTCCACGATCTCGTCGGTCAAACGGTGTGAGGTTTCATGCAGGATGATTAGTAAGGAGACCACCGCCTGTTCTCTTTTCTCGGGAAGGGGCGCGACAATATTGAGCTTGATTTGCCGATCCTCAGTGACTGGGACACCCCGGCCGTTGTTCTTGAACACCTGGGACAAATAGATCGTGAAAAGGTTCACCCCGGACTGAGCGGCCCAAGGCTTGAGGATGTCGAAGCCGTCCGATTTCCAGTACTTCATGAAGGTCTCGAAGCCTTGCTGGTCCAGTTCCATGCGGGTCTCGCGATAGACTCGATAGAATTGGGTGTATTCGGTGTCCATGCACTGTGCGAACAACTGAATGAACTGCCGCTCAGCAGGTTCAGGAAACCTCCTTTGAAAGAGCGGAACTAGTCTTCGCGCATTGCCGAAAACCAGCCCCGACCGGGACTCCCGGACCTTTCGTTCTTCCAGAGTCTCTCGGACCTCACCGGGTTTTCCCGGGGGCGGCTGATCGTTAATTCTAATCAGGGCCTGTTTGAAGGTAGAGTAGTCGTCGGCCACAAATAAGGCCAGATTCAGGAACCGCAGACCAGGGTTTTGCCGGTACGCCGTTTCCATCTGGAGGCGGTTTTGGTCCAGCAGCGTCGGCTCTGTCTCCAGATCAACCTTGGCCTGCCGAATCTGATTCATGTACTCCTGCGAGTACAGGTTGGCCGGATCACCCGGCACATCAAAGTGGGCCAGCACATGATAGACAATGTCCACGTCGGCGCTCATCCGAACCTGGATTTCCGATAGATTGAACGTGCGGGTGGATGAGATCTGTAGAAAGGGCCTTTCGGTCATCCATAGCATCATGAGAAAAGTTGAAATTCCGGCGAGTCTCAGTCGCATCTGTGAATTCACTCCACCCGTACGGCAACTTCTTCTGAAAATCCGCTTTCATTTCCGTGAGTGTCCACTGAAGTGACACGGTATCGATAAAGCTTGCCCTTCTCGACGGCCTGGTCCTGGAAGGCGGCGGATGTCAAGAGCTGCCTGGTGATGAGGCTCTGACTCTGTCCCTCGATCCTACGATAGATCCGGTAACCGGCCAGGTCCGGTTCCATGCTGGGAATCCAGACCAGGCTGATGAACTCTCCATTGCTGAAACCGGAAGGCTCTGCCGGCGGCCTTGGCGGGTATACGTCTTGGTTGAGAGCCTGTAACTGAGTGGAGTCGAAGCTCTCGACTGCTCCGGCTGAGGTTACCACCACAGACCGGACCACATAGTTGAAAGCCTTGTCCATAGCCGCGGATGTATCCCGAAACGCGGTTCCCGCCTGAGGAGTCTGGTTCAACAGTTCCCGGGACATAGCAGCAGTTTCACTCCTATAAATATTGAACCGGATTTCCCCCATGACAGGGGAGCCGTCGATCTGCCTGTCAGGGGGGTCCCAGCGCAATTCGATGAATCCTTCTCCGTAAGAGGAATGCAGGGCGCTGGGGGGCTCTGGAAGGGGCAGGAGGGCCACTGAAACCGTGTTCGAGAAACCGGCATCCTGTTTCTTCCTGCTGACGGCCTTCACCGCGTACTGCAGCTCCAGATGGAATCGCTGAACATTATCCAGTCCCGACAGGGTATCTTTGAAAACCATCTTTTCCCCCTGCCGATAGGTTTCGAACCCCTGCTTCGGGATCTTGCTTAGCAATGATGCCTCCTGCCCGAATTGGTCCTTCGACACACCGCTGGCACCGGGAGGTTGACTCAATCGGTAAATCTCTACCCACTCCAAGGTTGTGGCTTCGGATCCTTCGACGTTCAGCTTGGGCAAGGTCCAACTGAGATTCATCTGTTTCCCAAACTGGATGGCAGTCAGGTCCGATACGGGCAGGGGAATCTGGATGAAGGGAGGCAACGGGTCAGCCACTTTGCCGCAGGCGAATAGCGCGAGAACTGAAGCCAGAACCAGCCCAAGGGACGGACTTGTCCCGGTGGACAGGGAAATCCGGACGACCTTACCCGGCCACACCAATCGCTCAAGAGTCATGGGGGGGGGCAGCCACCCTTCTTGTCCTTGTTCTCGTCGTCGTACTCGGCAGGTCCTCGGCAGAGGACAAAAGGTCGCTACGCTGATTCAAGA
>JBGPHY010000043.1:0-16422 GCA_041484625.1 Terriglobia bacterium
GGCCTGTAGGTCGTCGGTACTCCAGGCCATGTATTGTTGCAGGCGACTGATGGCTTCAACCTTGTGCCATTGCTGCAGACTAAGGTCGATAACCTGATTTAGGGCCTGTGCATATTCTGATCTCTTAGACATGTCTCCCGGATTGCGGTGGGCCTCGCTTTCCAGCGTACCTAGGAGCCGTGTATCGACCTTCCCATCTCGCACAACGGAAACTCCGTCCGGCGCTTTTCCGGACTCTAAGACATCGTTGAACACCTCGATGGAGAGGGTCTTTGGAAGGAACTGGAGACTCTGACTAGCCGCGCCTGGAAGATCGGGGGTGGCAGGGGGAGAAGATTCCACCTTGTCTACTAGGTCGCGCGAGAATCCGTAGAAATTGCCGTTCCTTTCGTAGCGGACTTTGCCCCCCTCTTGCCACGCTCGGTCCACAGGAATCTGCTTGCCGCTCTTGAGCACGATGATGTCCCCGAGCGATTGATTGAAAGCGGGCATTAGGAAGGCGGTAGCCATGGCCAGCATGAGCGAGCAATCGCGTGATCCTCGGAGCTTTCTACGTCGCATAAAGCCAATCATAACATAGAGGCCTGGAGAAAGGTCATCCAGACAGACGATTCGACTTGCTTGAGTCGGGACTTTAGACAGGAGTGGCAACCGGTGTGGTCATATCCAATCCTAGTTCCACCCAAATTTCTGTACCTGACATGGAAATACCTCTTATAATGTGCCAACAAATGAAATCCACGCTTACCAGGAGCTGGGATGCCAGGTCGTATCCTCATTGTTGACCGTGAAGAACTGCCGCGCATGGAACTCTCCATCCAGTTGCAGGAAATGGGGTATCGAGTGGCGACTGCGGAGAACGGTCGGGAAGCAATTGAGTTGTTTGAGAGGTCCCGGCCGCAACTGGTGATCACCGAGCTGCTTCTGGACCATCTCAGCGGCTTTGAGATTTCCACGCGCATTGCAGCGAGCAAGCAGCATGTCTGCCCGGTGGTCTTCTACACCGGATTCTACCGGAACGAGGAAGCACGCCGGGAAGTGGTGAGGAAGTACTCATCTGCCGGCTACTTCATTAAACCCTTCCAGTTGCCGCACCTGAAAAAGGCAGTAGTCGAATTAATGAAGAAAGGGACTCTCGATGCTCACGACGAAACGGCCGAGACCCCTGACGCCCTAGTGGAAACTCCTTCGACGGCCGGTCCGATGGAACCCATGAAGGAACAGCAGGGGTCTTCGCTTCCTAGCGAAACAGTCAACCTGGAACCTCCGGCCCTGGATACTGAGATCATTGTGGAGGATGTAACCGAAGAGGCCAAGAAGGCTTTTGACTTCCTCAAAGCAGACGCTTCCATGATCATCTCCGGGAGTTCATTGGAATCCTCCTCTGTAGTCGTCCCGGAATCCTCAGGAAACTCAGCGGCGGAGATAGCCTCGCCTGCGTCAGAACCCGACAGCCAGGAGGCCCAATCTCTGCGAATCTTCACGGAGCTGAAATCAACTGAGGACCTTCCATTGCCGGTTGAGGCAGCTGTCGAGCCGGCCCCCTTGGCCTCCTTTCAAACGTCACCGAAGTTACTCTCGAAGAAACGTAAAGTGGCGCGGATCCTACTGATCGTGCTTCTCCTCCTGGCAGCACTCTACCTCATATACCGCCATTATCCCCGTATCAATCGCTTTAGATTCAACGCTTCCCAGAGTCCCTCGCAAGAATCGCCTAAAGCTAGCGCCGATTTGGCGGGTCTTGGTCCTGCAGGCGAAGGCGGTCCAAAAAGGGTGTCTACAGCCAAGCCGGAGTCTACCCCTTCTCCCGATCCAAGATCCTCCGCCGGAATAGGCCACATCCCGGCAGGTGCAGCCTTCGTCCCCTCCAAGTCTTCTCCTTCGGGAAGGAGGGACCCTGCTGACAGAGACTCCTCGCCTCTTCCCGCAAGTTCATCAGGTCCACCGATGCTAAAAGTGAAAGTTAGTGAGGTTTCAGGGCAATCCGGACCTCCCCGCCTGCGCCAGCATCCCCGCCTGACGATTCCTCTATCAAAGGCCAAAGTCCTAACCAGACCGTTGGTCATGCGCGTGGAAGTTGATGCTTCTGGGAAAATTGTGGGGGCTCAACCCGTAAACTTAAGCGACGAGAACCGAGACTTACTTCCCATTGCGATGGAGTCCATTGCGGGTTGGTCCTTTTCCGAAACCGATACGAGTTCCACAGCGACGACCGTGAAGTACTTCAGTTTTCGATTGGAAAGAATTGAGGCTCCGTCGAACCCGGCACGTGGGATTCAGTAAATTGTTCCCTGCTTTCGGCTCGATGGACCGCAGTACGGTGACAATCCGGAATTACCGGAGGTCGTAAAACACATCGAATGTCTGCGTGAGGACGAGAGTTCCGGGCATCCTTTAGATGAGTGATCGACGAGGCGGGGGAGTGTTCAACCCGACATATTGAATTCCTGCGAGGGATCAGCATGGGCCTGGAGGTTTTTCGGTTAGATAATCGTGTAGCCGTCGTCACGGGAGGAAGCAAGGGGTTGGGTGAGGCGATGGCCACTGCCCTGGCTGAAGCCGGGGCCAGTATCGTAATCGCCAGTCGGAACTTGGAGGAGTCCGGGCAAGCGGCAGATAGGATCCATGCCAGCACCGGCCGGGAGACCCTGGCGTTACGGGCAGATGTCACTCGTTCGGAGGAGGTCGAAGTCCTGGCAGGCGAGACTGTCAGGCGGTTTGGCCGGGTGGATATCCTGGTCAATAATGCCGGTATCAACGTACGGAAACCACTTTTGGAAATTGAAGACTGGGAATGGGAATCGGTCATCGACGTCAATCTGAACGGGCCGATGCTTTGTTCTCGCGTCTTCGGCAAGAGGATGGTTGAGAAACGGTCCGGGAGCATCATCAACCTGGCGTCCATGATGGGATTTGTCTCCATCCCGGGAAGGTCTGCGTACTCCGCCAGCAAAGCAGGGCTCATCGGAATGACGCGTGCACTGGCCCTGGAATGGGCTCCTTACAACGTCCGGGTCAATGCACTCTGCCCGGGTCCGTTCGCCACCCCCATGAATAAGGGGTTGCTCCAGAATAAGGAAACCTTTGACTTTTTTGTCAGCCGGATTCCCATGGGCCGGTTCGGTAAACCCGAAGAACTTGGCGGGGCGGCTGTTTTTCTGGCGTCGGATGCCTCGTCCTTTGTCACCGGCGCCACCTTGCTGATCGATGGGGGCTGGACGGTGCAGTGACCAAAGTGGATGGAGAAGGCCGGAATCGCCGATAAGTAAGTAGAAAGAATAGGGCATGAAACTGGCAGGCCGTTGCCGAAGGCGGCCAAGCAACCGGCTGCCGCAAATCCATTGCCCACGGTCACTCTATAAGGCGCCCTGTTGAAGATGGATGTCATACGCAAAGCGGCAATATTGGGTCTATGGCTGTGTCTTGGTACGGTTTTGATATTCGACTGCCGGGCGGATGAGATGGTAGTTCGTCCCGTCGAGACCGGGTCCCAACCAGGACAGGCGGTTTTTCCTGCCGCCTTTGACCGGGTCTGGACTCTCCTTACACAGATGGTGGTGGACTACCAGTTTGAGTTTTCCCTGAAAGACAAGGCGGCAGGACGGTTGGGCACTCAGTACGCAGTCTTTTCACGACATCCACAATTCTCAAGGTTGGCCGGAGGCGTCAGGGCGTATGGAATCCCTCCTCACACATTCTGGCACAAGTGGCTGGATGGTCGAATACGCGTACAGGTTGAGGTCCAGCAGCTGTCTGCGGAATCAACCAGAGTCCGTGTTATGGCCGAAATCCAGGGGTTCTCATCCATGTCATTCGATGACGCTGCTGTCTCCGGGGATTGGAAGGATTGCCGATCTAACGGGAAGTTTGAATTTGAGTGGCTTAATGAGCTGGCCACACGGCTGAAAGGGGCCTCATCCAATAGTTCCGCTAAGGTGGTGGATGGGGAGGCCTCTTCCTCAGTCGAGTCCCAACCTAAGCCTTCCAAAATGTCAGAATATCAGAAGGAGGATTTGACGAACCTGATGCTCCAATCCATCTCCGGAGGGTGCCGAAATCTATCTCAACGACAGACTGGTGGGAATGACGCCCTCTCGGCTCTCCGTACCTGCCGGGGAATACAAGATTCTTTTCCGCAAGCGGGGTTACAGGGAATACTCGCGAGCCATTCTAGTCCTGAAGCGCAGCGACCTGACCATCAGCTCTGAGTTGGAACCCCACCCGGACGGCAATCCGTAGCCTGCAGGGTCAAGATCGCTCTACTTGGTTGACACGATCACATAGTCCTTGGCACGATAAAGTCGGATGCCGTCTGTGCCTTTCACCATGCTCAGGGGTCGAGGAGCGCGAACGCCGCTGTCGCGAGTTGCCTTTACGGACAGGATCGATGTCCCTCCCAGGTCGAAGACGTTTAACATCCCTTCCTTGGTGAAACCGAAAGCATAGGTACCAACTCCCAGTTCCTTACCTCCGACCCGGAACAGCAGATCCGCAATCAGGAACCCCTCGACTTTCTCCCGAACAGCCGTGGCATAGCCGGAGGTGTCCACCAGGGCCGCGATGACGTGTCGTTTTTCGCCAAATCGCACGGCCGTGGCGTTGTACATCTGAGTGGACGCGCTCTTGCCCTCAAAATAGAAGCCGGCTGGGACCACACCGGGCAGTTCTTTCTCCGTTAGAATTACGGATTCCTGTGCCGCAAGGGTCATTGGGAGAAGAAGCGACAGGATCAGGACGGCTGTTGCCCAAATCAAAAACCTGCTGAAATTCTGCATAACGCCTCCTTTCGGTTCTCGCAAACGTCCAGAGTCTATCGCAGTTCCGGGCAAAAGAAAAGGAGCCCATGGATGCTTCGAACGATTTGACATTGATTTGGCGGATTGAGCACAAAGCAGGAGAGGCTATTCCTTCAAGGTGAACAGGACATCTTCCTTGCTGGCCAGACTCTCCAGCCAGCTTTGAATTCGTGAAACCAGTTGTTTCTTGGAAACGCGTCCTGAGGGAGCAACCAAGGGAAGAGGAGAATCAAGCGGTTCTTCCAGGACACGCCCGCTGATGAATGCTGACAACTGGTCAATGAGGGGCTGGTTGAGGTCAGGCAGGGGTCCTTCAGCGAGTAACTCCTGGAGGGTTTCGATATTCTGGACGACCTGCCCCTCCGGGGTGACCAATTGTGGCTCAATGAGATCACGATAATAAAACAGGGCCTCCCGATGATGAGCGACACCAAGCGCCAAAAAGGCCTGGAGGTCCTGCGCAATCTCGCCTACATTCAGGGGTCGGGCTAGTTTGAAGGCGCAGTTGCAGGCGGGTTTTGACTGGAGGAGATCTCGCACGGGGAGGGAGCAGCGATAATCCCGGAAGGCAGCGATCCACTCTTCGAGGTAGGTCAAGTAGCTGGAATCACCCAGAGGCAGGCTGGTTAGGAACTGAAGATTTCGAAAGTCGCAAGAACTCTCCAACTCGTCCAGCAATGCAAATTCACCCAGTGGGCCAACACTTTGATCGTGCCGGCTGGCATAATGCTGGCTGTAATGCTCCTTAAAGCTCTGAAACTGGCTTTCAAACTGGGTGGCGCTAGCCGTTCCGAGCAACTCGTGAATTGAATCCAGGGCCAGGAGCAACCGCCCTTTTTCCGCGTCCAAATCCGGGTCATCTGTTTTTTCCGCCGCCATCAGGTAACTTCTGGCTGCGGAAAGCCTCTCCATCCAGTGCAAGAAATGGGAGAGTTCCACCAGATTGCGTGAGGCCTTTTCCAGCAATCCGAAATTCTCGGCAAAAAGCTCTATGATTCGTCCCATCCCCTGGATGAGGGCTAGTTCGTTCTCGAGGATCCCGGAGACAATCTCCGCCAGCTTTTCAAAACGACGCTTGGTCCAGGCCATCTTTCTCCACATCTGGGTGGTAAGAAACTCGTTGGGCAAAGACTCGAGCCGATGGGGGATATCCAGTTCCCGCCAGTTCTGGAGCCATTCTCCGAGTGCGGCCGTAGCTGCAATGCGACCCCGGCTGGTGGCGATGTCCGGGAGATCCTGCTTGCCGGTGATCAGGCGGCACCATTGGGTGAGGACTTCCACCGGGTAGTCCTTGTGCGTTTGAATCCGTCGGAAGAAGGAGAATTTTTGCACGGTCTCCAGGGTAATAAGGACCTCCCGAGAAATAGTGACGTTATTCTCGGGGGCGAAAAGCTCGATCTGCCCGTCGGCCACAAGGGCAGTTAGAATGAGATAAAGAGGAGTCCAGGTGAGGCCGAAAGGAGGACGATGCACGATATCGTAAATCGCCTGGACATGGCGTTCAGTGGCATCCAGTGTTTCCAAGTACTGGATGACGTGCGACAGAAAAAGCGGAGGGGTGATACTGAGGTTGGGCTCGTAAAGCCCTTCAGAGCGACTCACCAGGCCCAGAGGCGAGGCGTAAAGACCGGCCAAACGCTGCACATCGCTGTTGGTCGGATCCTGGTTGGCAAAAAGTTTCCGTGTGATCTGCATCACCTGGGCCAGGGATAATGCTTCCGGCCCGAAATTCGGATGGGCGGAGTAAAGCTGGTCAAAATTGGGTTTAAACAAATAATTCAACAGGGTCCTGAAGGTACGGCACTCCAGGTGACCCTGGTTCAAGGCCAGACTCTGGGAATTAGTGATAATCTTGCCCTGGTTCAAATAGAGGTCCTGAAACAGGCTCGCCAGTTGGGAATCGAGTTCCTCATGGAACGACGCCAGGTCTGAGGCGCTGAAGTCGCTGCTCGAGGATTTTTCCGTCAACTGCAATGCAATGATTCTCTTAACCCCTAAGAGTTGCTCTTCGGTTGGAAGGGAAGGGATCCAGTGGATTTCTGTCACCTTCTGTGGCCGGATGGATGCTTCTTCCTCGGCTGAAAGCCCAACGGGTTCAATCCACAGGATCCATTCGATTCTGGAGCCACTGGGCTCTGCTACTTCATTGATTTCCACGGCGTCTTCCGGCAGCAGCTCACTGTCCTCGAACACAGGCAAACGTGCCGAGAATCCAGCATCGTCAGCGTCCAAATAGCTCTGGTAATCTTTCTTCTTGAACCGGTGCGAAGGGAAGAGCAGACCGGGCCGCTCGGTTCCTTTCCATGTTACTTGCAACTGGATAGGCTGGTCGGTAACGAGAGGACTGGGATCTGCGGGAAACGGCCAGTCTGGAAAATACTTTCGTGCGGCGGAAAGCAAGGTTTCGGCAATGCGCGGGTTGGAATCGGGGATCTGAGCTGCAATCCCCACCAGATATTTGTCCAGTTCCTCACGAAGGTCCGCTCCCCCCAGTCGGTAAGTCCTGTCCAGACGATCATCGGTGGTCGTGAATCCTTGGGACATTGCCTTCTCCATCTGGCCCAGGATCATGCCGACCACGTTGTAGCTCAATCCCGATTCGCTGTCTTCAAACAACAACAAAGAGTCTGCCAGGTCACGGACAGTGGGAGCCCGATCCGCCATGGTAAACAGGAAACTGGCTTTCAGGAGCATTTTCCCCCAAAGACGCCACCGGTCTTCCAGGCGCAAAACTGCCTGATCGGCCAAATCCTGATAGATGGCATAGAGCCTGTGGCAGCGAAGGTTGGTCTTGATCTCATATTCCATCCGGTCGAAGAGAGAGTCGATAGTGACCAGGCTGATGGCGCGGCGGCTGGCAATCTTTGGATAGGTATTGATCACGAAATCCAGCAGAGAAAAGCCCGGGATCTTGCCTTTGAGTTTATCAGCCAGGTCGAAAATGAGCGGATGGAATGGATAGGTCTCCGAGAACTCATTTTCAGAAAACTGGAAGTTGGGCAATTTGGCCTTGATGAAGGCAAACAGTTTTCTTAAATCCAACTGCTGGCGTGAGTTCTTTTTCAGAATATGCCGGCAGGCGATTTCTTTGAGATTGTTGCGATCGATCCACTCGATCCGGAAGTTCTCCAGCGTCTGGGCCATCAAGGTGCTGTCGATGCCTAGCGGGCTTTTCGGGGAAAAGAAGTCCTCGTGAGCAGCCACCAGCAGAAATAGCTGCGTGGTCTTTGAACTGTAAGCGATGAAGCTCAGAAACTCGATATCTTCATTGAGTTGTTGGACGCTTTGATCCTGGGCCCGCCGGGAAAGGCCGTCCACCATCAGCAGTGCCGGAGCTTGCGACGCCACCTTGAAGGTGATGAGTTCGTGGGCCTTGATGGCGTCAATGCCGGAAATGAGAGAGGGGTCAAATACATCTCGCTCATACCGTTTGCGATATTCTTCGTGGAAACGGCCCAGTACCAGTTCAGGCAGCGGCGTTTGGGTCCCTTCGGCCAGGTCGAGCCAGATGATGACCGGAGAAATTTCCCAGAGTGAGGCGCAACGATGCTGGATGCGGGAATCACTCAGTCCCGGGCTAGGCTTGCTTTTCTCCGTAATGAGGGAATGGATCAGGGCCATTAAGTGAGACTTCCCGACCCCATTTGCGCCGGTTAGAAGAATGGAAGTGGCCTCAAGGGAAGAGCGCTGCTCACTGGTAAATTTCCGGATCACAGCGTCGAGGACGCGATTCAGAAGTTCAATCAGGCTGTCAGTGGGAAGAAAGGTCCGCAAAGAATCGGCCAGGTTCTCTTGAGTGAACTGAGTCAGGCATTCGACTTTCCTGAAATCGACGTAGTCTTTAATCAGGGGAGGCACAGGCGAAATCCCTCAGACGGGCCTTGGCAGTTCGGACCGCTCCCGCCACACATTGGGCGCACAAACTTGCCAATCCCAATTATCGTCAGCTTATCATTAGAACATAAGCTGGATTTACTCAAAAGATCTTGGAGAAGAACTTCTTGATCGGATTAGTCTTCTTCTCCTCCGGTGGCAAAAGAGGCGCCATCTTGGACGGATCGAGGGTAGAGAGGACTTGGGGACGGTCAACAGAATACTCCGGGGAATTCTGCAAGGCCAGAAACCACTGGTGAGCCGCCTGGGAGCAGGCCTGCCTGGGTTCCGCCCCCGCAATGTAGTTTTCAGCTATGACTTCCTGGCAATCAGAGCCGGCGATCCTTCCTGTATTGGCATCAATTTGGACCGTCGTAATGCCTTCGCCGGGAGGGACAAAAGACTGGCTGGCCAGCCAGGGGCGGGCCCTCACAGCCTTCTTCATGAATTCGGTCCAAATGGGCAACGCTGAACTGGCACCGTCCAGGCCCAATTCGCGATTATCATCATAGCCGACCCAGACAATGCAGAGGAGTCCGCTGGTATAGCCGGCGAACCAACCGTCGTGAGACGTGCCGGTCTTTCCGGCTGCTGGAGGGGTGAATCCCATTCCCCTGGCCCGGGCGCCAGTACCATGGTTGATGACCCCTTCCATCAGGTTTGTCATCAGGTAAGCGATCTTCGGATCAAGCACCTCCCTGGATTTGATCTCGCTCTTTTCAAGAACCCGGCCGCCTGACTCCTTGACTGACTGCATAAAAACGGGCTCGACCCGGACCCCGTTGTTGGCAAAGATGGTAAAAGCCCGGACCATCTCGAGGGGAGTGACCTCGTAGGCACCCAGTGCCAGGGCCGGCGTGGCCAGCAAGCGGTCATTCATCCCTGCCTCCCGGGCGAGAGCCACGATTTTATTGAGTCCTGCCATCTGCGCAAACTTGACCGTGGCCACATTGAGCGACTTGGTCAGTGCCTTTCGTAAAGTGACTGGTCCATAAAACTTCTCACCATAATTGTTAGGTTCGTAAGTCTTGTCGTCGAACTCGAATACCGTGGGCGTGTCCTCCACGATGGTAGAGGCCGTCAGCAACGGTTCTGAGCCACTCAGGGCGGAATTCAGGCAGACGGCATAAACAAAGGGCTTGAAGATGGAACCCGGCTGGCGGTGGGCTGACACTATCCGATTCAATTGGCTGGCTCCGTAGTCGCGCCCACCCACCAGGGCACGAATTTCACCCGTATGCGGATCCACTGCAATCAAGCAGGTCTGGACGCGATCCCCGGCATCGATCTTGATTGGCGGGGGAGTTTCCCCCTTCCTGAGCTTCAGTTTTCGCATGCGGCGCTTGGCCAGAAACTGGTCAACCTTCTCCGCACCTTCCTTGACGGCCTGGACGGCAAAGCGCTGGAGGTCGAGATCCAGGGTCGTGTAGATCCGGTATTGCTGGCTGAGCATGACCTTTTCGGTGTATTTTTCAACCAGTTGGTCCTTGATCAGGTCCACAAAGTAAGGGGCATCACTGGCATCCATGCTGGTGGGCGCGACACTCAGAGGAGACTTCACGGCGGCTTGATACTGGTCCCGGTTGATGCTTCGATTATCGAGCATGGCCTGCAGGACCACATTGCGGCGCTGCAGGGCCCGGTCCGGATACTTGCTAGGGTTGAAGCGGTTGGGAGTTTGAATCATGCCGGCCAAAAGGGCTGCTTCAGGGAGCAACAGGCTCTTGATGTCCTTGCCGAAGTAAGCCCCGGCGGCCTCGCCAAAACCATTAATACTGAAGGAGCCTCTTTGCCCCAGGTACACATCATTGGCATACATCGTGAAGATTTCTTCCTTGTTGAGCCGTGTCTCCAGGATGATGGACATGTAGATTTCCTTGAGCTTGCGGATGGCCCGGCGTTCTGGGGTCAACCAAAAGCTTCGCACCAACTGCTGGGTGATGGTGCTGGCGCCCTGGGCCCGTTCCCAGCGAGTGATGTCCACCACAGTGGCCCGGATCATTCCGATCGGGTCAAAGCCTCGATGCTCAAAGAACCTGCGGTCTTCGATGGCCAGGACTGCGTCTCTTAGAACAGGGGGGATGTCCTGGTAGGTTATCAGCCGCCGCTTTTCGCGGGTTTTGTCAAAGAGGTTAGTGATCAACTGCGGCTCTAGGTCATAGGAGTCCAGGGCGTCTTGGGTGCTCAAATCCAAAATCCGGCTAATCCCTTTTCGATTGAACTCGATCCGGACCGGATGGGCCATGGGGCCGTGGAAAGACTCCTCACCGGCAGCGACCTCCAGGCTCTCCTTCGAGACAAAGAACTGTCCCATTCGGCTGGTACTCTTGTTCTTTTCTGTGTAACCAGCTTTCCTCAAGTAGTTGGTGATATCCCCGGGCCGGGCTGTTTGTCCCGGGTGAAGAGTCAGGGGGGTGGAATATAACTGCGCAGTATTTTGAAAAACCTCTCCGGAGATTTTCCGGTCAATCATTTGCGAGAATCGCGTGTACGCGCTGATCAGAAAGATGCCGATAACGACGACGAAGATCACCAGCAAGGCCAGGAGGACTCTGGACCACACCGATGAAAGCCAGGGCCAATGCCACCAACGGGATGTCTTTCTTTTCCTGGAGTGTCCGGCTTGGGTGCGTGCTGCTTTGGCCGGAGGGGGTTTGTTCATCAAGTAACTGTCGACTCTTGCAGGCGTTTACAGCAGAGGAATTATAGCACAGGCCGACCGATTGCCCTGGTCGGGATTTCTTATGTCCGGAGGCGCTTCAAGCTTCTGCCTCTTAGTTTTCTCCGGAAGATGCCCCGGGGTTTGATCTCGCCTGCCTATTTACGGAAGCGCATTGAAGATTGTCAAGCAACTTTATTTCCAGCCTTGTCGACCTGCTGAATTTGATCGGCTCCTCCGTATTTGGAGAACCAGGCCCTGGCCCCATCCAGAACTTCATTGAGGGCCTGGATATTCTTCACTCCTTTGTCAGACAGCCAGTCCTCCAGGGCGGTCAGACCCTGCCGGGCATACACGGGGACTCCATCCTTCCAGGTAGCTCGTCCGCAAAGCACTCCCGCAAAGTCCACTCCCGCTTCAACGGCCAGCGCCAGACTCTCCCGAAATTCGGCATTACTGACCCCGGCGCTGAGAAAGATGAAGGGCCGTCTGGCCGATGCGGCGGCCTGTTGGAAGTGGTCAATGGCCTGCTGCCGTGAGTAAGCCGACTCACCGCGTGTGTTCGCGCGAGATCCTTCCACGAACTGCAGGTTCACCGGAATCTCGACCTTGAAGACATCCACCTGGTAGTGTGGCTTTGAGAATTCCTCCATACTCTTGCTGACGGCCAGAGGCTTCAATCGTGCGTAATCGGCCCCCTTCGCGAACCCGCCATGCGGGTCATAAGTGACAATTTCCAAGAAAAAGGGAATCTCCGCATACTCACATTCGGCACCCACTCGCTCGACAAAGGCATGCTTGATCTCTTTGATGGAGTCCTCTTCGAAAGGGCTGTAGTAGAGCAGCAGCTTCAGGCAATCGGCCCCGGCCTCCAGGGATTTCCTGGCGGTCCAGAAAGGGACGAGGCTCGGAATTCGGCCTGGCTGGGTCTGGTCATACCCCGTCTGCTCGTATGCCAGCAGCACGCCGGCTTCGGAGGATTTGACACTAATGGCGTCCAGCCCGACCTCGGGATCGAGCAGGATGGCGCTAACATAGGAAGTCAGCACCCGGCTGACAGCAACTTTGAACTCCGAGAGCATCTCCGGCGTGACAGACTCAAGAGCCACGCCCATTTCTTTGGCGATGGACTTTTGAAGCGAGCCGCGCTGATCCACGGCAACAGCGGCAATCACTCCGCGGCGGTCAGCAACTGCCTTAAGCCTCTTCAGTTTGCCAGCGGTGATTTTCAATTGCAATTCCTCCCGAAATGACGTCAACCCGTAAAAGGCTACTCAATTGAAGCACAAATTTACTATAGCGGAGAAGAGACCTTTGCCCCATGGCCGTCGGGGGCTCCAATGAGAAGAAAGTAAGGAGACCCGTACGAACTTGTGGGGATTTCCGGGCCTCCCTCCTGTCTGACGAGGAAATCGATGGGTCTGCTTCCTAAAATGAGCCGGTGACTAACCCCGGCCTGCACTTCCAAGAACTTCACTATTCTTGTGGATGATCAACTTCTTCAGCTCCTCTCGGGCCGGCCCGAGGTACTTCCGGGGATCGAATTCCTTGGGGTTTTCCCAGAAAATCTTCCGCAGAACGGCAGTCACGGCCAGACGACCGTCGGAGTCAATGTTGATTTTGCAGACCGCGGAACGAGCGGCCCGGCGCAACTGGTCTTCCGAGACCCCGGCGGTGCCCTCCAACTTTCCGCCATATTTGTTAATCAAATCCACGTATTCCTGGACGACCGAAGAGGCGCCGTGCAGGACAATGGGAAACCCTGGAATACGTCTCTCGACCTCCTCGAGAATATCAAACCGCAATGGCGGGGCCGATTCGCCGGGCTTTACTTTAAATTTGAAGGCGCCATGGGAGGTCCCGATAGAGATGGCCAGACTGTCGACCCCCGTGCGCTTTACAAAATCCTCCACATCGCTGGGGTCCGTGTAATGCGACTTCTCGTGGGACACTTCGTCTTCGATACCGGCCAGAACGCCCAGTTCCCCTTCTACGCTGACATCATAACGATGCGCAAATTCCACGACCTTGCGGGTCAATGCGACGTTCTCTTCGTAAGGATGGCCCGAACCGTCGATCATGACGGACGAAAAGCCAGTTTCGATACAGGACACACACAGGTCATAGGAATCGCCATGGTCCAGGTGCAGAGCGATGGGAATGGGATGGGGAGAAGACTTGACAATTTCCATAGCCCCCTGGGCCAGATATCGCAAGAGCGTCTGGTTGGCATACTGGCGTGCCCCCTTGGAGACCTGCAGAATCACCGGGGACCGGCTTTCCAGACAACCCGTGATAATGGCTTGAAGCTGCTCCAAATTGTTGAAGTTGTAAGCAGGGATGGCGTATCCGCCCTCGATGGCCTTGCGAAACATCTCAGTGGTGTTGACTAAACCGAGCTCCTTGTAATGAATCATTAAGCAATCTCCTTTCAAATAAATCAGCCAATCCTAAGCTTCGGGAATCCATACTGTCAAGTGCCGCAGTGCTCAGACTCGGCTACCAAACCAAGTCTTGAGAGTGTGACTCAGTGAAAATCGGCAAAATCTGCTGCGCAATTGTCAGCCCATGCCAGGCTAGTCAGTCTAAGAGTGGTTCCCGTGGTGTCCAGCGCACCGCAAGGCGGTGCAAGCGATTAGCCGGGGGTAGTGCAATGCTTTTGTTGCACTACCCCCGGTAAAGTAAAGAACCCTCTCAGTTTTTTCCAAAAGCACCCTGAAAGGGTGGAGGAGAATGGAGATATCGCTCTTGCACGCTGGGGTGATGAGCCTTTCATCATTGTCAAGCAAATTAAGATGCAATCGCCCTGGGGCGAAAAGATTGAAGTCTCCTCAGCGTTGTGGTACAAATGCGTTCGCGTGGCGCTATGGTGTAATTGGTTAACACGCCGCCCTCTCAAGGCGGAGAGTACGGGTTCGATCCCCGTTAGCGCTACCAACCTCCCTTGGTCTCTCGACTCACAGTTCTTTTCTCTGGAGCCATTTTCAACAACCAATCAAGTCGCGGAAAGCCGGCTTACTATCGAGAGGAGTAATTTCAATGAACCTGGAAAAGAGATTTTCGTCGCAACGCAGGAAGTTCTTTCGTGTTCCCATTACGGCAGGTATCGCATCGGCTGGAGTTTTGCTGGGGGAGAATCGGGTCCTGGGAGCCAGTGTCGCACGCGAGGGTACCCTGGACTATCCCGAAGAACTTTCGCTCGCTTTGTTGCGCGATTACCAGACTGCCAAGGCCTCCAGTTATGATCGCACTGGGGGTAACGAGGACGCATTTAAGATTCAGCCGGGAGCCACCCAGATCTTGATGGATACGAAAGGTCCCGGCATGATCAGCCACATTTGGTTCACCATATCTGCCGAAGATGGTCAGCACTTGAAGAAGCTGGTCTTGCGAATGTATTGGGACGGGGAGGCCAGTCCCAGCGTTGAAACTCCAGTGGGCGATTTCTTTGGCTTGAACCTCGGTGAGTATTTTCTATACGAGTCCGGGATGCTCAGTGTGGCGCCCGTGAAGGCACTGAATGCCTATTTCCCTATGCCGTTTCAGAAATCGGCGGTCGTCACCGTGACCAATGAGAGCGATAAATCCGTGGAGTCCTATTATTCAAACATCGACTATCAAATCCTTCCCCGCCTCCCTGAACGAGTGGGCTATTTTCATGCGCAGTATCGACAATTGGCTCCTTGTCCAGGTTGGTCCACGGCCGAAAAGGAGAACCGGGAAGGGAGAAATAACTACGTATTCCTTGAAGCTACCGGACAGGGACACTTTTTGGGAGTCACGCAAGGCATCGTCTTGAACCAAAACGACTGGTGGGGCGAAGGCGACGACATGCTTTTCATCGACGGCAGCAAAACGCCCGTTACCGTGGGTACCGGATCAGAAGACTACTACAATGGCGCCTGGGGCTTTGAGGGTAAACAATTTGCTTACCACCATGTTGGCGTACCTTATGTGGTCAACCCATTTTCCCTGGGAGGGAAATGGTGCGTCTATCGTTGGCACCTGGATAGCCCGATCACCTTTCAAAAATCTATTCGCATGACGCTGGAACACGGGCACGGAAACGACCGGTCAGACAACTTCTATTCAGTGGCCTATTGGTATCAAGCCGAGCCGCATGCGAAATTTCCGGTATTGCCGACCGTCGAAGAACGCTTGCCTCGTGTCTTTGCGATTCCTCACGGCGCCAGTCCGATCAAGTAGCCGAGGATCTTGCTTTGAACGGCTATGAGGTGAGACGAATTCCGAACTTTGGAGCTCGAAATGGGAGGAGAAAATGAGGAAAATCGCTGCAATTCTTATCTTGACGCTAGCGACATCCAACGCATGGGCTGTCACAAAAGTGTATCGCGATCGGGATGCCTTCGTGAAGGAGACTGGGCCAAACGTTATCGTGAAATTAACCGACGTGGCTGATCTGACTCCTTCTCCCTTTACTTCGGAGGGTGTTCTCTTCACATAGGGTCTGGTTCAAAGCGAGGCAGTAGGACTCACTCAATCCTTTTGGTTTCCGGGCGTCGATTCTTCCCCCGAATTCATGGTGGGTCCAATTATTGCTGCCACTTTTCCTCAAGATGTAAACGCCACAAGTGTCGACTTCACTTGTTTTGCCTGTGATGGCCTGTCCAATGACACGTCCATGAATTGGACATTACTATCCAGCTCAGGTTCTATAATTGACTCTGGATCCACTGTCTAAGATTTCAGCTCTTGGAATTACAGTTACACTCCTTTTCTAGGAATCACATCTGAAATTCCATTTCGCTCAATTGTGCTCAGTCGCACTAACATTAGCCAGGAGACTATGCCCAACTGGTTTTCATACCATCTTCGTTACACTCCCCTCCTACCCAGCAAAGCTCTGCTTCTCCCTGTTGCAGTTCGAGCTCATGGTCTCTTGGGTACATACTTTACGACTGATACGTGGGTTTCAAATGGTTCCAATTCACCTCTCAACCTCAAAGTGGACTTTCTCCGTGCAGGAGGCTATGACAATACTACCCCCGCAGAAACCAACACCTTGGTTCTTGACCCTCATGAAACGAAAGTCGTCGCTGACGTATTGGGAGCCTTGTTTTCAGTTTCTGAACA
>JBGPHY010000044.1:0-16266 GCA_041484625.1 Terriglobia bacterium
TCCACGGCAGAAGAAAGGACAGGATTGGGCCAGGCGGTTTCTTTCAAAACCTCCAAATAGGCGCGTTCCACGTTGGCTGGCGGCGGACCGTCGCTGCCGTTTAGCCACATCAGAAGGCTTGGATGACGGCGCAGACGCAGGATCTGGGTCCGCAACGACTCCGTCGCAACCTGATGAGTGGCGGGCTCCCACTTTTTCCACTGTTCCCAGATGTCGCAGCAGCACCATCCGGCCATAATGAGAATGCCTTTTTCGTCCGCCAGATTAAAGAACTCCTCGCTCTCCAACTGGGCTTCCAGCCGGATCGTGTTCAGGTTCATATCCATTACGTACTGGAATTGAGCCTCCAGTCTCTCGCGGGAAGGGCGCAAAAGCAAGTCCATAGCCCAGGCGGCGCCACGGATCAGGATCTTCCTGCCATTAATCCGAAACAGGCGATAACCCTTGTCGGTAAGTTCGGAAGTCACTTCGCGGATTCCAAAACGGGCGGACTGCTGGTCCGACAGCTTGCCCCCGGTGGAGAAACTTACCGTAAGGTCGTGCAGGGTCGGTGCCCCCAGATCACGGGGCCACCACAGCTTCGGCTTCTTCACTTTCAATGCAGGAAACTGTTCCGGTGTAAAACTGACGGAACGAGTTTCGTTTGGCTGCAAGGTTACATCCTGCCGGAGGTGCGTAGGGCCAATCAGGGCTTCCAACACGCCCTGAACTGGTCTCTCGGTGGCGTTTTGAACCTGGGCCATCACCGTCAGATTCGCCTGCTCGAGGGAATTTCCAGGAAAATGGGTGACCACTTGCGGATATCGGACGCTCACGGGACCACTGGAGCTGAGGGTCACGTTGCCCCATACTCCCATGTTCTTGTCCGGCGGCGTCGGGTTCCAGTCCACCCAGTTAATGGCGAGATCCTTTTCTGTGGGAGCAAAGACTTCCAGAGCAAGAACATTGATTTGTTCTGGAGCCACTAACGAACTGACGTTGAATTCGTGGGTTCGATAGGCGCCCGCAACATCTTTGGAGTCTGCCAGCTTGCGGCCGTTCAGCCAGATATTGGCCCGATAGTTGATACCCTGGAAATGCAGCCAGATGGTCTTGCCGGCGTAGCCGCGAGGCAGTTGGAACTGAGTCCGATACCACCACGAACATGCGTAAGGGCTGGCCCTGTCCATCGGCAAATGGTTGAAAAGGTCGCCAATCGGATAAGTCATGCCGGGGAGTTTGCGCATGTTGATCCCGACGTAGGGATCCGGGAACTCGCCCGACGCCACTTGCGCGGCCAGGACAGTGGATGGAACCATCGTCTTGTACCAGCCCTGCGGCTGAAAGGTTTTCGAGGATATGATCTCGCCGCTTTCGGCCACCTTTTTGGAGGATTGTAGTACCCAGCCGCCCTCCAACCGTATTTGTTCAAAAGTACCTTCAGCAGATGAAGCCCCACACTGTTGCAGGGTGACAAAGGCGATGAAGACAAGAACCAGGAAACCCAAGAGTGCCAGGCGACTCATTCGAAAAAAGTTCATCACGCGCTGTTCCTCCCAGATGCAATTTGAGCCAAAATCATGAGAAGACCTGCACAAGGCTTGCTCCAGCCGGCTTGGTCTACCTTTGTTTTCTACCACAGAGAGCAGCGAGAACACAGAGAAATTTAAAAGAGAAATTTGAAGAGGATGCGGCCCAGGCGATTTCAGTGAACTTCTTGATGAATTCTATAGGAAAGAAATAGAATCCCAATGAGTGGAGGACCCGGGTCTCTATGCGGGGCGCAACACATTACCAAACTCCTATTGCAGTAATCATAATATCACTTGACGAGGTGACGAAATGGAAGAGCAGAGTCGTAATGATGGTTCTGTCAAAGACAAATTATCTCGGCGCCGATTCTTGGGGAAGACCGCTTCGGCGGCGGTCGGTTTTTCCATCGTTCCGCGCCGCGTGCTGGGCGGACCCGGATACGTACCGCCTAGCGAGAAGGTCAACATTGCTTTCATTGGCGTTGGCTCGCAGGGATTGCGCGTGATGCTGAGTTTCTTGAAGCAGCCTGATGTGCAAGCCGTCTCGGTCTGTGACCCCAATAAGGGCAGCGGCGATTATCCGCAATGGGGCGAGCGCGAATTCCGCGACTCGGTGCGCCGGTTGCTGGGCGTCGGTTCAGGATGGGATTGGCTCAGCCCCGAGCAGCCGATACGATTGTCCTATTCTCTGACCGCCACTGGCGGGATGGCGGGACGCGAGCCTTGCCAGAAAATCGTGGACGCCTTTTACGGGGCTCAGATTCGCTCCGGCCAGTACCGCGGCTGCACGGCCCACAGCGACTTCCGTGAGTTGCTGGAAAAGGAGAAAGATGTTGATGCGGTGATGGTAGGCACCACGGACAACCTGCACGCGACCGTGTCGGTGGCGGCAATGAAGAAAGGCAAACACGTCTTTTGCCAGAAGCCCATGACCCACACGATCTATGAGGCGCGGCGCGTCGCCGAAGTTGCGCGCGAGACCGGTCTAGCCACACAGGTGGCTGTCGCCAACCAGGCCTCCGAAGATACGCGGCGTTTGTGCGAATGGATTTGGGACGGCGCCATTGGGCCGGTACGCCAGGTCATCAACTGGTCGAGCCGTCCCTTCTGGCCGCAAGGCCTCGACCGGCCCAAAGAGACCGAGCCTGTACCCGAAGGCTTGGATTGGGATCTGTGGCTTGGGCCAGCCCAGGAGCGGCCCTTCCACCATGCCTACCTGCCCTTTGTCTGGCGCGGTTGGTACGACTTCGGGTGCGGCGCCTTTGGCGACATGGGTTGCTACAGTTTTGACACGATTTTCCGCGTGATGAAGTTGGAGGCTCCGACCAGCGTAGAGGCCAGTACGACAGATCGCTACCCGGAGACCTATCCTCAGGCTTCTATTGTTCATTTTGACTTTCCGGCCCGCGGCAATATGCCACCGATGAGAATGACTTGGTACGACGGTGGTTTGACGCCTCCCCGTCCGGAGGGACTTGAGGAAACACGGGTAATGAGCGGGGAAGAGGGAGAAGGATTGTTGTTTGTCGGGGACAAAGGCACCATCGTTTGCGGTTTCAGCGGTCGCAATCCCAAGATCATTCCTCAATCCAAGATGCAGGCCTACAAACAACCTCCCAAGACCCTGCCACGGTCGCCTGGCCATGATCGGGAGTGGCTGGATGCCTGCAAGGGGAGCAAAACCAGACCCGGTGCCAACTTTGAATTTTCGGGGGTTGTTACCGAAACTCTCCTGTTAGGATGCATCGCGCAGCGCACTGGACAAAAACTGGTTTGGGATCGTTCCAACCTGAAAATAATCAACGAGGCTTCGGCCCATCGTTACGTCCATCCGGAGTGCCGGCAAGGATGGACTCTCTGATCCGGATTTCTCACCGCAGGAGGCCTGTCAGGCCGCTTTATTCCAGCCTAGGGCAACGCCCTGGGAACGCCTCTGCCTCCGAATTTCCACAGCCCCTTTTGCGAGGTCATGCGATACGTGAACATCTCAGCCAAACCCCCAATTGAATTGCGGTTGGGGCTGATCCTTATTCTATTTTGGGTCAGCCCTGCATGGGCTACAGAAGTTTACCGGAACCCGAATCTCCCGATCGAAGAGCGCATCAACGACCTGCTGGTCCGTATGACCGTTGACGAAAAGGTCGCGCAATTGGTCCAGGTATCAGCCCGCGACCTTCAATTCGCCAACGGTCGGGCCACGCCAGAGTCGCTTGACAAGGCATTCAAGGGGATGAGTTTTGGTGCGCTCGATCCGGGATTCGGCGCTGCATACCGCGACTATAGCCGGCGCATCCGGGCCAGTCAGGAATATGCGCGAACCCGGACGCGGCTTGGCATTCCATTCCTGCCCTTCAGCGAAACGCTCCACGGCGTGCTGGCGGCAGGCACTACGATCTTTCCGCAGACCATTGCGGAAGGGGCTACCTGGAATCCCGATCTCAGCAAGGAAATGGCTTCCGCCATCGCCAGGGAAGGGAGCGCCATCGGCCTGGTACAGTCGTTGGCGCCTATGCTGGAACTTGCGCGTGATCCGCGCTGGGGGCGGGTGGAGGAGAGTTTCGCCGAGTGCCCCTATCTGGTATCGCGTTTGGCGGTGGCTTACATCCAAGGCATGCAGGGTGACGATGCGCGCGCCGGCCTTGCCGCCGACAAACTGCTCTGCATGTCGAAGGTGATGGCGGGGTATTGCGTGCCGCAAGCCGGCATCAACATTTCTCCGGCCTCTCTGGGCGAGCGCGAATTGCGCTCGGTCTATCTCATGCCGCACGAGGCGGCAGTTAAAGAAGGGCACGTGTGGTCCGTCATGCCGTCTTATAACGCGGTGGACGGTGTCCCCGCGCACGCAAACCGCTGGCTGCTCACCCAGGTGCTTCGAGAGGAATGGGGCTTTCGTGGCTACGTGTACTCCGATTGGGGAGGCGTGGAATTCAACCACAGCCTCCACCATGTCGTCAACAGCCGGAAGGAAGCCGCCGCACTCGCCCTGAAGTCCGGAGTGGACCTTGAGGCGCCAAACGACGAATGCTACCGTTATCTGTCGGAACTGCTGAGGGAAGGGGTCATCTCGGAGGGCGAACTGAACCAGGCCGTGGCAAGAGTGTTGCGGGTGAAGTTCGTGGCAGGCCTCTTCGATGGAAGGCGAAGTCCGGCCTCCGACGAAGACCTGGTAAGATGCATACACACTCCTGAGCACATCTCGCTGTCGCGCCGAATAGCCGAGGAATCGGTCATTTTGCTCAAGAACGAAGGCAACCTCCTGCCGCTCGATGCCGCCGGGCTCAAATCCATCGCCGTCATCGGGCCCAATGCGGACCAGGTGCAATTTGGGGACTACTGCTGGACCAAGAGCAACCGCGACGGCGTGACCGTGCTGAGTGGCTTGCGCGAGTTGCTCCACGGCCAGGTTGAGATCCGCTATGCCAAAGGCTGCGATCTCGTCGGCTTGTCCACCAGCGGCTTTGCTGCTGCAGTAGATGCCGCCAGCCAGAGCGATGTGGCCATAGTGGTCATCGGCGACACCAGCATGATTCTTAGCGGAGTGGGCTGGGAAGACCCCACCTTGCCTGCCAGCGGCACCGTGGGCGAAGGTTACGACGTGACCGACCCTGTGCCTCCGGGGATACAGCAGGAACTGGTGAAAGCCGTGTGTGCCACTGGCAAGCCCACCATCGTTGTAATGCTGCAGGGCCGTCCCTACAGCGTGCCCTGGATGAAACAACATGTTTCGGCGGTTCTCGCCGCCTTCTATCCTGGCGAGCAGCAAGGCCACGTCATTGCTGACATTCTCTTTGGCCGTGTCAACCCGTCAGGCCGTCTGCCCGTCTCGGTGCCCCAGAGCGCCGGCCACATTCCCACGGTGTACGACTATCTTCCGGCCCAACGCGGTTATTACCACAAACCGGGCACTCCGGAGAGGCCGGGCCGAGACTACGTTTTCTCCTCACCGGACCCCTTGTGGAGTTTCGGCTTCGGTCTGAGCTACACGACCTTCAGCTACGCTGACCTGCACATCGACACGCCAGCTATCCCGGTTGACGACACCGCCCGAATGAGCTTCTCTGTCGCCAATACCGGCGGGCGGGAAGGCAAGGAAGTCGCGCAAGTCTACTTTCGTGACGAAGCCAGCTCCGTAGTTACACCGCTGAAACGTCTGATTCGCTTCGCGAAGATCAGGCTTAAACCCGGCGAAACCCGGAGCTTGGAATTTGCCATCCCCGCCGGCGAGCTGGGGGTTTGGAACAGGGAAATGAGGCACGTCGTTGAGCCCGGGATATTTGAGATCATGATCGGTCCGGCTGCGGAGGACATCAAACTGCGCGGGAGATTCGAAGTGAAGAACTGAATACCCGATGCTTGGGAAATGTCCGTAAGCGTGGGTCAGTTCTGGCGCACGCTGGCCGAATGCGCGGGAAGTCTCTTGGAAATTCAGCAACTGATCAAGATGCTACCTCGATTGCCGGGAGGAAAGGACAGCTTTGCGAGTGAACTGCAGTGTCTGATTCAGGGATTCGCCGGGCATATCATTGATGATGGGGTTGATGATCCAGCCGAGGCCGATCGGAACATCCCGGGTCAAAGAGAGAATCCGGCACTCGACAAAGACGCCGGCCTTTGCCTCGTCCAGATGCCAGTAAGCATAGAGTCGCCAGAGGAAGCCATGATCCTCCCCAGCGGGAAGTTCGCGTTCCGATGCGGTTCCCGGGTCGCTGACTTCCGCGATCTTCTGGCTGTAGGAGCGGCAGTACCAGTGATTGCCCGCCGGGTGGAAGTAGCGGGCCTCATGTTCGGTGTTGAGGACCACGGTCAGAATCTTCTTTTTTTTCAGCCGGAGATAAGACCTGTAAGTGTCCCCTTCGCGCTTGATCAGCCTGGAGTCGATGACCTCCGGGTAAATCTTCTTGTGACGATTGTAATCCTGCAGGACATTGAGTACAGCCTCCATTCGAACCCCAGGGATATGAAGGGTGCCAATCCAGTCGTGGATAATCCCACCGGGAATATGGGTGCCCTTGCCCCCGCTTAAGCGTTCAGCCACGATCTGCCCCTTGAGGGCAAGTTCCCTGTTCTGCGGGTTCTCATAGACTCTAAGGAAAAACCTGGATCCGTTCCATTGCTTTTCCAAAAAGGTTTCAACGGCCTTGACGTACTGCTCAAATCCTGACAGTGTCTCCGACCGAAGCCTGGTTGTCATCTGGGGATAGCCAGGAATTGCCATTCCGACCAGAACCCCTGCCATCATCAAGTTGAATAGGAATCTCAAGTTGCCTTCTTTTACGCGGCTTCCTCGACGGATAGGGAGTCTAATAGAAGTCCTTCAATACCTCGTCGGACTGAAAAATTCTGGTGGACGCCAGATCATTCCGCAAAGGGAAATGAGTCGTCATTTCTTCATGGTTCCTGTTTTCCTGATGAGGCGGGAGGCACCACCAGTGAAAGGGCATCTTTCTCGATGGAGAAGGTCTGAGGCAGTGTCCCAATGAGTTCTCCGTCCAACTGGAACCAAACTTCGTGGTCCGCTCGGGCTTCTACAGTCTCAGCCTCCAGATACTTAACGTCGGACAAGGAGAGATGCCTTCCCAACACCGTGACGAGGAGATAGCGCAGATATGGCCAGCGGCCGGAGCGCTCGAAAAGGCACACGTGCAGCTTGTCTGAATCGAGGTCAGCGTGCGGGACGATACTGAAGGGTCCCCCATAATTCCGGGCACGAGCTACCAAGGCAAAGGTTCCTCGATGAGAATCGCCGTTGATCCGAAGTTCGAATTCGGGGAATTGACCTTGCAGGAATCGCTGGAGCCCGGCCAGCCAGAAGGCCCCCTTCCCCAGCGTCCGCTTCAAGCGCGGATTCACGGCGGCCACGACACTGGCATCCACCCCGATCCCGGCCATGAGGAGAAAATACCGTTGGTCCACTTTTCCCAGAGCTACCCGCCGCAGGGACCCTGTCCTGGCCAGGGCCAGGGACTTCAAGGGGTTCCCCGGCAGTCGGATCTCCTTGGCCAGCACATTGCCAGTTCCAGCAGGGAGCACCAGGAGAGGTACCGGAGACCCGGCCATGCCATTGACGACTTCGTTGATAGTCCCGTCCCCGCCCCAGGCAATAATCAAGTCAGCCCCCGAACTGACTGCCTCGCGTGCCAGCAGGCAGGCATGGGAGCTTCTTTGGGTGGGGACCATGTCGGCCTGAATCCTGTATGCCTTCAGGGCCTTCTCGATCCTGATCAATTCTCTTGCCAACCCCCGCCTCACTCCGCGGGCCGCCGGATTGTAAATCAGGGTGGCACGATTATGATTCTGCATTGCACAAAAGCCCCTGCCCCGTAACGAAACGATCCCCATCAACATGATACTCCAAGTCGACTGAATCCATCCGTCCCGAACAGTGTCGAATACCTCAAGAAGGTCCCTGGTTGAAGCCTCACGAAAACATTCTCGCAATGGCAAAGGCCACTGTGGCCGCGATACCTCCCACCAGCAATGTCTGAAACGCACTGCGGAGAGGAAAGGTCCCAGTGAAGTGGCCTTTGATGTAACCAAAGAGCGTAAGTGCCAGCAACGTCAAAACCACTGAGAAGGCGAAGGCGGTTCTGGCAGTATCAGCCAGCATGTAAGGGCAGAGCGGAATCAGCCCTCCGGCGATGTAAGCGCCTGCAATAGTGGCGGCGCTGTGGAGAGCCCTCTTCGGGTCAGGCTTCTCCAAGCCGAGCTCAAAACGCATCATGAAATCAATCCAGGCCTCAGGGCGTTTTTGTAGAGCCTCAACTACTGGAGAGCATTCCTCGCTGGTCAGTCCGTAAGCCTGAAATATCTCGCTGATTTCCTGGGCCTCGACCTCGGGGATATCTTTCACTTCCCTCTGCTCGCGTAAGCGTTCGCTGACATAGTGCTCGGCATCGCTTCGGGCCGCCAGGTAGCCGCCAAGACCCATGGCAATCGAACCCGCAGCAATTTCCGCCAATCCTGCTGTGACGATTATCCCGGTGGCGCTGATGGCCCCGGTCAGGCCGGCGGCCAGGGCAAACGGGACCGTTAATCCATCGGACATGCCGATGATGATGTCCCGGACGACTTCTGAAGCGGTAAAGTGGCTTTCAATGTGGGGTGTCAGTGGCATGGCGCCTCCGCCATGATCATTGTGTGCTATGAGGGATCGGTTTTTGATCCGATGGGATACCGGCCATATTTCCGGACTGTCGCATACATCCGGAGCGCATTCTCCACCGGAACTAAGTCGTGGACCTCGCTGGAAGAGCCAATCAAAATCCCACCCTGTGGGCCGATTCTTTCGATCAGTTCCAGAGTTTCTTTTTCCACATCCTCCACCGTGCCATGAGGCAAAGTAACCTCGCAGCACACGTTTCCAAAGAGCAAGGTCCGGGGATAGTTCTGGCGGATCTCAAAGATGTCGTTACAGCCGTTCCGCTCAATAGGGTTGAACCCGTCAGCTCCCAGTTCATGAATAATAGTGGGCAGTAGCTGCCTGGCTCGGCCATCGGTGTGGAAGAGGAACTTAAAGCCTCTTTCCTTGATGGGTCGGACGATTCGCTTCCAGATCGGCAGAGCCTTCTCCCGAATGAAGTCCAGGCTGAAGAGGGGGCCGCTCTTGCCGGCGATGTCTTCGCCCATGAACAGCAATGGGGCAGTGGGGTTTTCAGCAAAGATCTCGGCCATGTATTGCGAAAACGTTCCGCACGCTTCCATCAAACGGTCGACCAGTTCGGGGGCGTCGTAAATAGCCTGGCAGAAGAGCTCCATATCGGCATACATGCAGGCGTCGGTAATGGGTCCTTCTACCGCTCCAATGAACACGACGTCGTAGGCATCGTAGACTTGTTGGATGGACTTCAGGATGGTTGGATACCACTCCTCCACCTCGCTCTTACGAGGCAGACTGGGCATATTCTTTTCCAGTCCACTGAGATCGGTGAAGGGGCGCGCGGCAATCCAGGCGGTTCCGCCAGTTTCGACCACTTTCCATTGGTCCGGATCCACTCCAAAGAAACGGACCCAGTCCTGGATTTTCGAGTGCACCCAGTGATGATCAGGGTCATAAATCCCACGGGTGGCATCCAGCCCGATCCGGTTGGCCATACGGGCATTCCGCTCGATGAGGTCTCCCTCGCCGCCGAATTGTTCCAGCAGTTCCCGGTGGTCAATCAAATCATAAGTCATCAGGCGATCCGTGTTTTCCCATTGGATGGTCTTAATGAATCTTTCGAGGTTTTTCATCGCAGCAGAACTCCGTCCTTCGCCAATTTGGCGCGCCACTGCCGCTGGAAATATTCCCACTTTACCAAGGGGGAATCTCATTGATGATCCCGCAAGATACACATCATGGCAGGCCGGTGTATTATCACATGGCTGATAGAGAGGAGGGGCAGTTAATTTGCATGGCCGGTCCGGCAGACTGAATCCGACTCATCATCAAAGGAAACGAAACCGGCATCACTTGCAAGTCTTATATCTCTAACGACAGAATTCCGCCGCTGGTGACTTAAGTCATAGAAGGGACGAAAACCAGCTATTACACTGCTAGATGTACTTTCAATCTGGAGGATAAATCATGACTCAACTGGGAACTAAGACGGTAGGCGCACTCGCCGCCGAAATTCCGGGCGCAACCCGTGTATTTGAGAAGCTGGGAATTGATTACTGTTGTGGCGGGGGCCGTTCACTTGACTCCGCCTGTTCCGAAGCCGGCTTGTCCATCGACGAAGTCGGTCGCTCGCTGGAACAGGTTCAGCAGGCACCTCCTTCTCCCAATGGAGAAAGAGCCTGGCATCAGACGAAGCTTTCCGAGCTCATTGAACATATCATTTCCACCCATCACGTGTTTACACGAGAGGAGTTGGCCAGAATTAACCCGCTATTGGACAAGGTCTGCTCCGTGCATGGCCAGAACCACCCGGAACTACTCAGCATTCAGAAGTCATTCCGTGGACTCACCCAGGAATTAAGCCTGCATATGCAGAAGGAAGAGCAAGTCCTGTTCCCTTTCATTCTGCGCTTGGAGCAGGAAGTTCTGGCGCAGCGGACGGCTCCGACTCCTCCATTCGGATCGCTTCAAAACCCGATCCGGGTCATGGTCATGGAACATGACGCGGCTGGAGGCGCCCTGGAGGCCATGCGACAGGCCAGTTCGAATTATGCAGCACCGTCGGACGCCTGCACCAGTTTCCGCAGTCTGTACCAGGCCCTTCCGGCTCTCGAGGCAGACCTGCACCAGCACATCCATCTCGAGAACAACCTGCTATTTCCGCGCGCCATCAACCTGGAATGCGGTGTTTGAAATATATATGATGTAGAGGTGAACGAATCCTGCTCCAGGTTCGTTCATCTTGCTGCGCGAATCTGCAGGGAAGGGGACCCTGAAACCTCTCCCCCGACTTTCCGAGGTGCGTCCATGAGATCCATGCGAGTGCCACTGCTGCTTTTTCTCTGTTTGACCAGCGCCAATCCAGTACTGGAGGCGGCGGAAAAGCCTCATCCCGAGAGTTACCTGGGGAATCTGGCCCCTATCATCCGTGCCATCCAGCAGGATACGGGTTTCCCTCTGGCCTTTGAAAACCGCAAAAGCATGAGTGTCGCAGAATGGCAGCGCCGGGGTCGCACTGAACTGCAGAGAACGCTATCTTACTCTCCAAGGACTGTGCCTCTGGATCTGAAGGTCGAACAGGTCATCGCCCGACAGGGTTATGAGACACGAAGAATCTCTTTTGCCGGATCCCCCTATTACCGTATTCCGGCCTGCCTGTTGGTCCCCACCCAGCGCCCGGGACCATTCCCGGCTGTGGTAGCCCTCCACGACCATGGAGGTTTCTTCTACTCCGGCAAAGAAAAGCTAGTCCAACTAGAGAGTGAACATCCGGCATTGACGGAGTTCAAGCAGAGATACTACGGAGGGCGTTCTTGGGCCGATGAGTTGGCGCGCCGAGGGTTTGTGGTGCTGGTGGCGGACGCATTCTACTGGGGTGACCGCCGGATGCAGTACGATACCCCCCCGGAGGAACTGAAGCAGCGCCTCGCCGGCCTCGCTCCGGGCCAGGTGGAATATGTCCAAAAGATGAACAGCTACCTGCGCGAGCGGAACAGCGAATTAAACACTTGGCTGTCATTCGCCGGAACCAGTTGGATGGGCATCGTCAACTACGACGACTCCAGGGCTGTGGACCTGCTTTCGTCCCTTCCCGAGGTCGATCGAAAGCGCATCGGTTGCGCCGGACTCTCGGGTGGTGGCTACCGGGCGACTTATCTTCTGGGAGCCGATTCGCGAATCAAGGCAGGCGTAATCGTAGGTTGGATGACCTCCTTGCCTACCACCTTGGACATCTCTTACAGCGTTCACGCTAATTTGTTCGATGCCCTTGGACTGCATGCGATGCTGGACCATCCGGATGTGGCTTCGCTGGCAGCCCCGGACGCGGCCATCTTCATCCAGAACTGTGCCCAGGACCGGCTATTCACTCGCGAGGGGATGGACAAGGCCGTCCAGAAAATTGAAAGGGTTTATCGGGAATTAAGCCGCTCGGATTTCTTCCGCTTCAGATACTACGACGTTCCCCACCAGTTTAATACGGAAATGCAGGAGGATGCGTTTCGTTGGTTGGAGGAAAAGCTTCGGTGAGGGGATATCTACTCATCATTGATGACAGCAAGGACGCAAGAGACCCAACGCACGGTCCTCTGGGGAGTTTTTCACTCTTTTGCGTTGGTACCACGATTCACCAAAATGTAATAGCGCAAGCTGTAAATTTATTCCACGGCACATTTCCAGAATGAGGATAATCAGATGAAACGCCCGTATCCGCTTACTCGCAAGACGATCCTTCACTTGGCTGTTGGCCTGGCTATCTTCCTCAGCTGCGCCATTCCCGCCAGGGCACAGGATACCAACATTCAATCCAGCCGCATCAAAATCCAGTTGAACCAGCGATTTCAGCGTCAGATCCAATGGCTGGATAGGGGCAGCCGCAATATTGTCGCATTTGACCCCTCTGTGCAGGAAGGCTTGGATATCCAGGGTCAAGAGATACTGGCTTTTGTGTTGGATGCGGGTAGGACGATCCAAAAGCGCATTGTGGATGTTGAATTTGGACCTTCGCTGGAGGTGTGGGTGACCGGCCGGGCTGAAGATGCAGAGGATCGAATCAAGCTGGAACGAACGTTACGCATCCTCTTGCCCGACCGGTTCCCGGATGCCGTGCTCTTTCAGAATACCTATCGAAATCAAGGAAAGAAATCTCTCCACTTGGATCGGGTCTATAGCCAGCGCCTCCTCCTGGACCGCAGCCTGGCCGAAATTCAAACTCCGGCCTATGCCTTTGCTTCATTCCAGGGAGGGGCTTACAAGTGGGGGAACGACTACTGTGTCATTCGGCTGCAGCAGGGGTTTCATCAAACAAACTTTCAGGGTGTGGAAGATGTAAAGGGACCTGAAGGGGTCGGTGGGGGGATGCCCTTTATTGACGTCTGGGGGCCTACGATGGGCGTGGCCATGGCCCACCTGGAGAAGGTGCCTCAATGGCTTTCTTTGCCGGTCCAGGTACGCCCTGACCAGCGTGTGGAGATGGCCATCACTGAATCTCCTCTCTCCAAGCTGGGGCAGAAGGAATGGCTCAGACCCGGCGACAGCTATTCAACCGTCCTGACGGCCATGATCTTCCATCGGCTGGATTACTACGACCCCTTGCGGGTCTACGGTCAGCTGCTGCGCTGCCGCGGCGTGGCCATTCCCGAAGGGTCTCCACCGCCGGCCTACGAACCTTACTGGAAAAGCTGGGGGTGGGATCGGGATTTCACCCTCGACAAGATCCTGGCCCTGCTCCCCGAATTGGAAGCTATGGGGATCCGAGTGGCAAACCTGGACGATGGCTGGTATGACTACATGGGAGACTGGGAGTTAAACCGTTCACCAGGCAAGTTTCCCAATGGGGAACCTGACATGGTGAACTTTGTAAGGACCCTGCATCAGAGAGGATTTAAGACCAGCCTCTGGTGGTACCCCTTCGGCGTCAGCCCGGAGAGCCGGCTGGCCAGGGAGCACCGGGATCTGCTGGTGCAAGATGAAAATGGAGAATTTCCCCTGGACCCCAGCGATCTTCTCCAATTGTGTCCTGCCTATGAGCCGGCGCGTCGCCACATCGAAGATTTGCTGAAACGGGTCTTAGTGGCATGGAGTTTTGACGGCGTGTACACCGATTTCCAGGGACTCTCCGCAGTTCCGGCCTGTTACAACAAGGCCCATCATCATGCTTCACCCCTGGATTCATTCCAGGCAACTCCAAAGGTGTTTGAACTGATTGACCGGACGCTGAAGGCCCTTCAGAAAAGCCCTCATGAAGTCTGCGTCTGTTCCTTGCCGCACTCGCCCTATTACATGCCCTTTTATGAAGTGGCCAACGCGTCCGATCCGATAAACAACTGGGAAGTCCGCAGCCGGGTGAAAGCCGAAAAGGCCATTCGCGGCGGGACTTTTGCAGTGGGCGATTGCTACCAGGTTCCCATTCAGGAGTGGTACGGATCGAGCGTTCCGGAGTCCTTCGAAAGTGCCATTGGAACCGGTGCTCAACTCACCACCTTCTATACGAAACTGGACGACCGTCAGCAACAGCTCTGGAACCGCTGGTTCCATGAATACCGTGAACTGGGGCTGGCCAGTGCCGAATACGTCAACCTTTACGATCTGGCCTTCGACAAACCGGAAGTTCACGTGGTCCGAAAAGGGCAGGAATTTTATTACGGGATCTTTTCCGAAGTGTGGCCGCGGACAAGACCCATCGAGCTAAGAGGGTTAGACCGGGCCCGGACGTATTCGGTCTATGACTATCAAAATCGCCGGGATCTCGGTGTGGTTAAAGGCTCCGAGCCCTTCCTCAAGATGAGTTTCAAGGAGAGTCTGCTGCTGCGGGTTCGGCCGGTGGAGCCGGGGCCTCAAAAATAAAGCAGCAGCTCCCATCGAATTGGAAACACTCAAATGAGGCAGAAAGGGTAGCTATCAACTCGATGCCTGGCCCGTGAGGACATCCGCCTGTTGCTGCTCCTCGCTCAACCCGACAGTGCTTCCAGGCGATCGAGGAATTCGGACATCCGGCTGTTGCTTTGCTGAAAGTCTTCCTTAGGCTCCAGTATTCGAGTAGGAGTTTGAATGAATTCTCCCTGGACAAGGTCTGCGGAGCAATTCCGGATGAGAGCCTCCACGTTTTCCCTATTCAATTCCAAGTGGAACTGCAGTCCGACAACCCTCCCCTCGTACGCAAAAGCCTGGTTCTCACAGGCCTCGCTTCGGGCAATATGGACTGCACTGTCCGGAACATCGAAGGTGTCACCGTGCCAATGAAAGACATCAAAGCGATCAGGCCAGTCAGCGAATAAGGACGAATTCCTTGCGGCCGCCGTCTGTTCGATGGGAAACCAGCCGATCTCCTTGTGGGCGTTGGGATAGACCCGTGCGCCCAACACAGCGGCAATCAACTGTGCGCCCAGGCACACACCCAGCACGACTTTTCCCCCTTCGATCGCTTTCTCAATGAATTGCTTCTCAGCAGCTAACCAGTCGAATATGTGGTCATCACAGGCGCCCATGGGACCGCCCATCACGATCAGCCAGTCAATCTGATCCACTGAAGGAAGCGGGTCGTTTTGGAAAAGACGAGTACATGACAACTCGTGCCCCCCTGACCGGGCCCAGCTTTCCAAATATCCCAAGCCCTCGAACGGGACATGTTGGAGATAATGAATTCTCATTCCTGGTCCTTTAGCGGGATTGGCGATGATCATACATCTTTGAGCTTGTTCTCCACAACCATCTCATTCTTGCCTTCGGCCCTCGCCTTCTCAAAAACGATGACGATAACAAATCGCAAGGGAGAATGTTGATGCGGCGCCCTCTTTCATGCACAATCAGGTCAAAATGAAGGGCATTCTCCCTATCACAAAGGAGTTGCAATGGAGATCGTCATGAGAAAGAAGGTCTTGGTTATAATGCTGCTCGTGGCTGCGGGAATAGTGTCGGGAGTGACAGGAGAAAGGATCACTCTTCACAATTCCCTGAAAGCGCAGTCGTCTACCCAGAACATGGAAGTCTACCTTTCTGACCGGGGAAGCCAAAAAACGCAACTGACCGGCGGAGTAATCTCCACCACACGAGACCGAATCGAGTTCAAAGAACATTATGTGCTTGTCACCGGAAAGGAGCCCGACAAGAGGACTTGGGTATTAGCCGTCGATGAAATCAAAGTGATTGTCGGCGGGAACTAACGCAGTAACCGATTGCCGAGAAACACTCTGTTGGAACCCGCCGGAGGGGGTCATGGAGGCGACAGGTGATTTCTTTGCGGACTTCACGTGTGGCAATCTCATAGCATCTGCACCATGAGGCCATGAGAATGGTATTTCCTGATTCGGCCAGAGGCCCACGATAAGTCAAAACGATCTGTGATGGCTGGGAAAACTCGGTTTCTCCATAAATGGACTTGACGTGACACAGCCTGTTAAAAGCAAAACAACGACTACACACTACGAGGGTAATCTGATGAAAACCAACGAACTTCGAATGAGTCTCCCCTCAACCGAAGGCTATTCGCGCCGGCGTTTTTTGACCAACACAGCAGTCGCATCCACATTGATGATCGTTCCTCGTCACGTCCTGGGGGGCAGGGGCTTCACCGCGCCCAGCGACAAACTGAATCTCGCTGTCATCGGTGCCAACGGGCGCGGCAGTGATGACTTGGAGGAAGTGAAAAGTGAGAACATCGCA
>JBGPHY010000045.1:0-16124 GCA_041484625.1 Terriglobia bacterium
CGAAGTGACGGAGGGTTGGGGATGGTGGGAAGAGTCTCTTCATAACGAGGGGAAGTGGTAATGAAGACTCTCTCGTAAAGATCATTGCGCCGCCCGTCAGTCTTGGGGAGGTAGCGCATCCCTTCATTAATTTCCGCACTTTCTGCGGTCAACACTGGCTCGCAGCTGGCGTAAGGCTCAGAAGCACTGGAACGATACCAGTCAAACCAGATCGAAGCAAAGAACGGTTGGGACGGATCCCCCCAGAGCAGAACTCGTGGGTTAGTCTCGCCGTAAGTCAGGTAAGGGACCGTGAGCAGCCGCGGTCGCTCCACGCCGGAGACGCGGCCAAAGCGAAGTTCGATGGCCTCGCCACCAGGGCACTTGGCGTCAAGGACCAACGACTTGCCCCACAGACGCAGTTGATATTGCCCGGTTCGTGACCCGAACCGGAAATTGGCCTCGACCACACCATCGACAATTCGCGTCCTTGTCAGTTCACCTTTCGCTGCCTGATCTTTGGGCGTGTCCAGGAAGCGGAATCCGCCACCATCCAGCGGACGGAAAGATGCGCTGCCGTTGACACGGGCTGCGATTTCGCCCAGAGTGCCGTCAGTCGGCTGGTACTCATATACCACGGTTGCGTCCGAGCCTTGATACCGGAGTTGAAACCGGTTGTTGCCCAGCTCTTTGACCTCGGTCTTGAAATTTCTTTCGAAGTTGGTTGGAAGAATCGTCTCCTCGCGCGTAGGAAAGGGCAGCGTGCCGAGTCCGGTGTTCACTCCGACAATCTGTCCTTCGAAGGGCTCGAGATTTCGCTTCGGCTGGGATTGGAGATCGAGCGGCTTGAGCTCCTCGGTCAAAAAGACCAGGGAGTCACAAAAGAAGTACCGGGGCTGGGAATTCCGGGCCTTGGAGATCTCAATCCCGGCAAAGCTAATGGGAGGCAACATCCCCTTCAAGACCGAAGCCGGCACCTTTCGATGAATGAGCCACCACTGCTTCCATTGAATATCGGCGAGTTGAACTCTGAATTCCTTTCCGCCGGCATCCGTCAACAGGACCGCCACCACGGCCGGCGGGGTGGTGGGGTCTTTCACCCAGCTCCAGCGGTTTCCATACCCCCACATTTCAATACAATCAAACACTCCCGGTACTTTCAGAGGCTTCGGAGGGCGCGCTACCACCCGGCTCTGTTCCTTGGATCCCGCGTAGGTGATCTTGGCCACGTATTGGCCCCACATCTGTTGTTCCCGGCTCCGACGTAATTCCCCTTTGGAGCCCTCATAGAGGTCCAGGGTCCACCCCTGAAGATCTTCGAAATCGACCAGCGTGCGCGGATCTTCCTGGCGTTGAACCCAGGTCATTTCATACGGCTGTTGGCCCACCTGCTGCCAAAGCTCAATTTCATTGATAGCCGACAATCTCCTTGCTTTGGCACTGAGAGGTAAAGCCCAGATGAACACCAACACCAACATCAGGAATCTACGCATGGTTCCTCCTTGGGGCTACCCGTGCCATTTTCATTTTTAGTGGCGTGCTAAATCGGCGCATGGCCAACTTCTACGAGATCCTTCAGCGCGGTTCAATGAATGAGAGGTAACAGAATGTCACGGGAGATGAGGAAGCCGCGCTTTACCAGATCCTCAGTGGCTTCGAAAGCCCGGTCCTCGTGCTCGATGCTGATGACATAATCGTAGCCGACGGCATAGAGCGCACTGATAAACTGGGCCCAGTTGACCTCTCCCAGCCCAGGCAGGCGAGGGACCTGCCAACCCATTCCCAGGGAGAGGATGCCGCGCTGATAGAGTTGCTCCCTGTCAATCCGCATGTCCTTGGCGTGCACATGAAAGATCCGCTCCTTCAGTTCGTAGACGACACGCACATAATCGATAAATTGCCAGATGAGGTGGGAGGGATCCAGGTTGAGACCGAAATTGGAATCCGGAATAATTTCCCACATTTGCTTCCAGATCGAAGGGGTCGTGGCCAGATTGTTGCCCCCGGGCCATTCGTCATTGGAAAAGATCATCGGACAATTCTCGATGGCGATCTTGACACCCTGGGCGGCTGCGAATTTGACAAGGGGCGGCCAAACTCGGGTGAATTCTTCCAGGTTGGCCTCCACTGTTTTGGCCTTGTCCCGCCCCACAAAGGTGCCGACCACCGGAACCTTAAGCAGGCCGGCAGCCACGATCACCTTCTTGAGGTGGTCGATCACCTGGCTACGATGCTCCGTATCCGGGTGCAATGGGTTTGGGTAGTAACCGAGTGAAGAGATTTGCAAATTGTGGCGCTCCATCTGTTCCCTTACAGCCCTGGCCCTGGAGGCGTCAAAATCCTCGACATCGATGTGGGTCACACCCGCGTAGCGACGCTGAGCTTTGCCGGCGGGCCAACAGGCGATTTCCAGCATGCCAAAACCATTGGCGGCGGCCCAGGCCGCCAGTTGTTCCAGAGAAAGTTGAGGTAACGCTGCACTCATTAGTCCGAGTTTCATCCTTATCCTCCTGAATCGATCTTTTTGGTTTTCCTGATTTTGTCGACAGTCAATGAATTGTTGCGCAGGCTTCGGCCTGAGGTGAACCTACTGACTTATTTCCACCCACCTCTTCTCCCTCCCACTCTGGCCAATAGCTTCACTCAACACCAGTCCCTGATGGCCGTCGGCAAAGGTCGGGAAGTCCGGCTGCACACTGAAGTCCCCGGCTTCGATATAGCGATAGATGGAGCGGTAAAGCTGCTTAAAGGTGTCGGGAAACCCTTCGTTGTGCCCTCCCGGATAGGACGCGTACTGACTTGCTTCGGGAGCCAACAGCGCCGGATCTTTCATCAGGATTTCGTTGGGACGCTCCCGGTGTCCCACCCACAGTTCGTTGGGACGTTCCGAATCCCAGGCCAAGGCGGCCCGGGCACCGTCGATTTCAAAATAGCACCGGTTCTTGCGCCCTGCACTCACTTGAGAGACGGTGAGAGCGCCGCGGGCACCGCCCTGATAATGGAGGAGGATGGTGGCATAGTCCTCCGTGTAGATTGGCTGGTCCACAGTTTCGATTGCAGTCCGCATTTTTCCCGAGTAAGTCTCGATAGGGCGGGTCGGTTTCTGACGGACTGGAAGGAATGTCTCGAAATCGGCGCAAACCCCCTCCACCCGCAAACCGGTGACGAAGCTGGCCAGATCTAACCAGTGGGATCCAATGTCGGCCACAGCCCGCAGGCTGCCCCCCAGTTCCGGCTCCAGCCTCCAGTTCCAGTCGGTGGGCAGCAACAGCCAATCCTGAAGGTAGGAACCCTGGACCACGTAAATGGACCCGAGGTCATTGTTTCGAACCATGGCGCGAGCCTGCTGCGCCAGCGGGTAAAAGCGAATGTTGAAGTTGACTGCGTTAACGAGCCGCCGCTCGGCAGCCAGGTCTACCAATTCGGTCGATTCGCGAGAATCCATCGCCAGCGGCTTTTCGCAAATGACATGTTTGCCAGCGTTCAGTGCAGCCCGGGCGTGTGCAGCATGGAGGCAGTTGGGCGAAGTAATATGGACGGCATTAATGGAAGGATCAGACAGCATTTCCTCCACAGAGTCGTAGGCTCTAGCCAGCCGTAGCACCTTCGCCTTTTCAGCAGCTAGCTCCGGCGTGCTCTCCGCCAGCCCTCTAACCTCTAACCCCAGCCGGCGCAAGGCCTCGACATGAGCAGGACCAATGAATCCCGATCCGACGATTCCAATGCAGGGGTGACCGTGCAGGCCCATTTTCCCCTCTCCTTTTCAGGGTCTCAAGTTAACAAAGATCGCTGGAGGAGGCGAGGGTTTTTTAGACTCGAGGAAGTTGACCGTCGGAAGACCAGACTATATGATCCAGATGGTTCAAGATAACCCTCGACGGTTGTCAGACACGCAAGGCCAATATTCGAGGAAAGAATGTATCGCGATCTGGCAAATCTGGAACCGTTTGCAGCTCAGATCCATGAGGCCTCCCTGGCCTTGCTCGATGACCCCGGTGTCAAAATCCAACACGATGGCATCCTGGAGATGCTGCTGCGTAACGGTGCCCGTGAAGGGGCCGAAGCGTCAGTGGTTCGCCTGTCTCCCCAGATGATCGAAGAATATCTCCAACTTTGCCCGCGTCAATGTCTGCTGGCCGGCAAGGACGGGAAAGCCGTCTGCCTGACGGCGGACGGGCCACAGGTTTTCTGGTCGGCACCGGGAATGTCCTATTCCCGCGGCGGAGAACACCGGCCCTTTACTTCTCTGGACATGGCAGAAATGGCCCGGTTGCTGGAGCAATTGAAAAATGTCCAGGCCATCTTCGGCATGTCCATGGAGGACGTTCCGCCCCCCGCTCGAGATATCGTCGGTCTGAAAGTCATTGCAGAAAATAGCCGGAAGCACATTCGGGTGCTCTGTTTCAGTCCGGAGGGAGCCGAGACACTAGTGGAGGTGAAGCCGGTCGTGGGGGACTATCCCTGGTTCAGCATTGGGTTTACGGCCCACGGCCCCTTGCGCTGGACACACTTGGCCTTGGAGATTTTCAGTCGCACTGCTGGAGCCGGAATCCCTGTCAGTATCAATGGCGAACCGATGGCTGGAGTCTCCGCACCCGTCACTCTGGCAGGCACCGCCGCCGTCGGGAATGCGGAAATCCTGGCCGGCCTGGTTATCAACCAACTGCTGGAACCGGGACGCCCCTGCATATACAACCTGGGGTTGGCCCATATCTTTGACATGAAAACGGCCATTGCAGTGACAGGGGCACCTGAAAACGCCTTGCTGGCACAAGTTTCAGCAGTGATGGGGCGGTTTTATGACCTACCCTCGGCCTCCTGGGTCTCCACCGAATCCATGTGTCCGGATTCCCAGGCGGCACTGGAAAAGATGTTTGGGTTCTACACTCATATGGCGGGTGGAGTCAGCTGCATCTGGGGGGTGGGACAACTCGAATCTGAACTGACCATTTCTCCCGCCCAGGCAGTCATCGACGACGAGATGATTTCCTATGCCAGGAGATTTCATCGGGGAATCGAGGTCAGCCCCGAAACACTGGCCTTGGAGGTGGTTCGTCAGGTCGGGATTGCCGGTTCCTTTCTAGAGGCGGGCCATACGCTTCGCCGCTTTCGTTCGGAGTTCTTCTTTCCCTCTGCCCTGTGCCGAGTACGGAGGAAAAACTGGCTGGACGCGGGAGGAAAACGGTTGGACCAGGAAGCCGAAGAGGTGGCCTCGAGCCTCATGAGACGATCGGTCGAGAACGGACTTTCCGCCTCTCAACAGCAGGAACTGACGGAAATCACCAGGCGCTTCGTGGAGAGAATGAAGAGTTCCTCTTGAGCGGAGGAGGTGGCGATCACTCAAGACCGAACCTTACGTCTCAACAATGATTCGCAGGTTCTGGTCAGCCCAACATGACGGGTGACGACCCGGAGGGATTTCGATATGAGCAAGATCTGGAGATCTGAAGAGGAGATGCTGGCTCTCGCTCAGCGTGAGCTTTTCACCGCTGTCGTGGGCGACATAATGGACAAGCTGGGATATCAACAGCAATTTCTTCCGCCTCAGATCCGGCCCCTCAGTCCAGAAATGGTGGTGGTTGGGCGGGCCATGCCGGTTCTCGAGGCTGATCTAACTTCAAGTGGCAACCCGGCAGCCGGCTTTCCAGAGGCAAAGGCCTTTGGTGTGATGCTGGAGGCCCTGGACGATCTGAAACCCGGCGAGGTCTACCTCTGTGCCGGGGCGTCACCGAGCTATGCGCTGTGGGGCGAGCTCATGAGCACCCGCGCCATGAAGCTCGGTTCCGCAGGGGCGGTGTTAGACGGTTATTGCCGGGATACCCGGGGAATTCTCCGATTGCGCTTTCCTACTTTTTCCTATGGCAGCTACGCCCAGGACCAGAGCCCACGTGGGAAAGTGGTGGACTTCCGTGTCCCGGTGAGCATTGGATCTGTTCGCATCCATCCGGGAGACCTGGTTTTCGGCGACATTGACGGGGTTTGCGTCGTCCCGGTAGAGATTGAAGAAGAAACCCTAATCGTCGCGCTGGAAAAAGTGCGCGGGGAGAACCTGGTGCGACAGCACCTGGAGGAGGGGATGAGTGCTGCCGAAGCATTTGAGAGATTTGGGATCCTCTAAAGCAATTCGAATGGAATGCCGATACTGGATTTCATGAACATCTCATCTGTAACACCGTCGGTCCTTCTGAATCTCCGGGAATCTGGGGGGAACTCCCCCGTCGATACTCAAAGGACCATTCTCAGTCTGCGACAAGCTCAGAATCAAGCCAAAGTGGAAGGCGAGGCCTTGGTGGAACTTATCAACCAAGCCCCTTCACCGCTCCCTTCGGGGAAGCGGATCGATATCTACGCATAAACTCGACTCCCGCCACAGACTGGACCATTTGGACCGAGTGATCACTGCATCGGAACTGGCTTTTTGGTGTGGCTGGTGTTAATTTATTCCTAACCAGCAGGCAGAGCATCCAGACTAATATCGAGAATCACTGCCAAGTTGCAAGGACAACTTCGGTGGAGTTGATTCATATGCTGGTGATATCCTCATGAATTATGTTATAGGGTAGCCTTGGGGATGGGACCATCGAGAGTAGGGAGGAGGTTAATATGGACCGAAGAGATTTCCTGAGACGGACTTCTGTTGCCGCAACCTTGAGCTGTTTCCCCGCGGTTCTTTCGGGTATTGAGCGGGAGAAACCCTCATCCGGCTTGGAGCGAAGGGCTTTGGGCAGGACCGGCGAGAAGCTCTCGATTCTGGGCTTCGGAGGGATTGTGGTCATGGACGCCACCACGGAACAGGCGGCCCAACGCGTGAAGGAAGCGATCGATGGCGGCATCAATTATTTTGACGTCGCACCCAGCTACGGCAATGCCGAAGATATGCTGGGGCCAGCACTGGAACCCTACCGGAAGAATATTTTCCTGGCCTGCAAAACCACCGAACGAAGCAAGGCGGGAGCCACCGCTGAATTGGAGAGATCTTTAAAGAAAATGCGGACAGACCACTTTGACCTCTACCAGTTGCATGCCGTCACAACCCCAGAGGACGTCAAGAAGATTCTCGCTCCCGCTGGTGCTTTGGAGGCCTTCAAGGAAGCCAGAAAGGCCGGAAAGCTTCGCTTTATCGGCTTCTCAGCCCATTCCGTGGAAGCCGCCACGACCTTGATGGACAGTTTCGATTTCGACACCATTCTTTTCCCCATCAATTTCGCAACCTGGAATTCCGGAAACTTCGGCCCCCAAGTGCTGGCCCAGGCACAACAAAAGAAGATGGGAATTCTGGCATTGAAAGCCATGGCCAGACGCCCCTGGCCGGAGGGAGCGACCAAGACTCACCCCAAGTGCTGGTATGAGCCGCTCTCGACCGCCGAAGAAGCCTCGATGGGGCTGCGCTTTACCCTCTCGCATCCCATCACGGCGGCAATTCCCCCCGGAGATGAGAACCTTTTCAAGATGGCCATGAATCTGGCTGCAAAGTTCAAGCCGCTTAGCCGCGAGGAAACCGAAGCTATTAAAGAGAAAGGCCTAAAAACAGAGCCCATCTTTCGATTTCCGCATGTGGAAAAATCATGAACGGAACAGGGCGGTTGTCCCGGGTGGTCCCGTGGGACAGGCGTCCTGCTTGTTACTTGCAGGCAGCTTTCTCCTCGTTCCATATTCTGCTCGCATACGAAAGCACCCATCTTTTTCCGTCTGGCACCAGTCGGGTTTAGTTCCCTTTATGTGATCTTGTCTCTCAGAGAAGGTTCTCCACGACTGTGGGTAATTCTTGACAGAGCAGGGAAGTCAGTTGAGAATCTGTCGCTCATGACGTAGGTGGCAGGCGGGTCCATTCTGATGACTCTGATTCCCTGGCTGAAGGAGGTTTTTACCATTCGAAGACTGACACCTCGCCAGGCTGTCCGCGTTCTTGTCCTGGTCTTGGGATTGTCACTGTGGAGTTACTCCTGGCTGTCGGCGAGTGCCGGGATTCTTCAACTGTACGAGTTCTCACTGGTCCGAATGGGTACTCAGGTTCGGATAGTCTTGTACGCGCATGACCACGCCACTGCTTCCCAGGCGGCTTCGGACGCGTATGAGCGAATTGAGCACCTGGAACAGATCTTCAGCGACTACCGTGAGGATAGCGAGTTAATGCGGATATGCCGCAGCGCCAGCCAGTCCCCCCGGGTGGTGAGTCCGGAACTGTTCTTTATCCTGGACAAATCCCTCTATTTCTCCCGTTTGTCTGATGGGGCCTTTGATGTCACCGTCGGTCCGGTAGTGAAACTCTGGAGGGAAGCACGGCGCCTCAGGCAATTGCCTGAAGCGGAACAACTGGCCAAGGCGAAGCTCCTGGTAGGTTATCAGAATTTGGTCCTGGACCCCGCGCAGGGGACTGTTTTCCTAAAACGGGATGGAATGGACCTGGATCTGGGAGCCATCGCCAAAGGCTATGCAGCCGACCAGGCTCTGGCCATTTTGAGGAACTATGGTATCCGGCGGGCCCTGGTCGATGCCGGAGGAGACTTGTCGCTGGGGGACCCGCCTCCAGGCAGACCAGGATGGCGGATCGAGATTCAGAGCCCAGAGCTGAAATCTGGCCTCGGACCTTGCGAATTGTTCCTGCACAACACGGCAGTGGCCACATCTGGAGATGCCTACCAATTTCTGGAAACCAGGGGCCAGCGGTTCTCTCACATCATCAAACCGTCAGAGGCTCTGGGAGTGAGAGACTCCGTGATTGCCACGGTCATTGCACCGGATGGGACTACGGCAGATGCCATGGCGACGACCCTCAGTGTCCTGACCCCCTCTCAGGGCCTCGAACTGGCGAACTCTCTGGAAGGCGTTTCGGCATTCCTCGTTCGCCGCCAGGGCAATGACCTGCACACGTTTGCTTCATCTCGGTTTCCGCCTTTCACTGGCGGTCCCCTGCAGCACGCCGGTCGAAAACCTTTGTCATACGCCCACTAATCAAGGAGCCTGAATCTCTCAGTGTCGTCACGGTACTCCAAAATCAAATCTTCGTTCTCAAGAAGAAAAAGTTGGATTATCTTCGGTAGCGGTTTTGTTTGTGCGATCCTTCTGGCCTTTGCCAGTCAGAGCGGATTGCAGTATACCAGCACCGACAAGTTCTGCGATCAGACCTGCCACGTCCACCCTCAAGCCACTCAGACATGGATCAAGTCCACTCATTATTCCAACAAGAGCGGAGTGGTAACTCACTGCATTGAGTGCCACCTCCCCGCCGGTGGAGTGGGGTTTTATACGGAGAAGGCCCGCTTAGGCATCCAGGACATTTATGGCAAGCTGTTCAAAGACATCAAAAAGATTGACTGGGAAGCCAAGCGCAGCCTGGAAGAGGGGAAGACCTTTACGTATGATTCTTCTTGTGTGAAATGCCACGCCAATCTCTTTACCACCGGGCTTTCCAAGAAAGGGGTGGACGCACATCTTCATTACCAGCGGGCCAAGGACAGGATGCGCTGCATCAATTGCCACCTGCGTGTCGGCCATTTCAGCGAAAAAAAGGAAGAGCCGGCTGAGGCCGAGGTGGACGAATTAAAGGGCTTCCCTGAGGGAGTCAAAGGCTTCCAGAGTTATGCGCAGACGATTCCCGGAGCCAATGTCAAGTTTGCCATGGTGGCTGTTCCGGGTGGCAGCTTCCTGATGGGGAGTCCTGATTCCGAGCCCTATCGGCGTCCGGACGAAGGCCCAGTGAGAAAGGTCCGGTTGAGTCCGTTCTGGATGGGCAGGGCAGAAGTCAGTTGGCGGGAATACGAGGTTTTCCTTATCCAGCGCGGGACACGAGGAAAACACGACGATAACGATCAGGCCCCAATCGCCGTCACCGGTCCCACTCCACCTTACGGATCTCCCGACCAGGGTTGGGGCCGGGGATCCCGTCCTGCTATCACCATGACGCATCATGCCGCTGTGATCTATTGCGACTGGCTCTCTTCTGTCACCGAGGAGAAATATAGGCTTCCCACCGAGGCCGAATGGGAATATGCTTGTCGCGCCGGTACCACTACCCCGTATTTTTTCACCGGCGATCCAGCTCGATTCACGGCCCGATCCTGGATCAACAAGATCCGGGGGGTCAAAACCTCGCCGATCGGGGAATTCGCCAAGTACCAGCTCAACAGCGGGTCACGTACCAGTCCTCCCAGTGCCAGCAAGCCGAACCCCTGGGGACTGGTGAACATGCTGGGGAACGTGAGAGAGTTTTGCCTGGATTGGTACGATCCGGAGGCCTATTCCAAATATCCTGCAGTTGGCGAGCTGCTGAATCCCCGCGGGCCCGAATCCGGAGAGGAGCACGTCATCCGTGGCAGTTCTTTCAAAAGCGATGCGGTGGACTTGCGTTCGGCCGCACGGGATCACACCAAGACGGCTGACTGGCTGATGACTGATCCGCAATCCCCCAAGAGCATCTGGTGGTACTCTGACAGTAACGATGTGGGATTCCGTGTGGTCCGGGAGTTCGAGGAGGGCACAACAACAGAAATCACTGGCAGATCTCAGTGACTGTCTCGGTCTATGCTTAGATCATCTGTAGTTCATGCCATAATTCAAAGGAGACAATTCAATGATTGAAAAGAAGGAATCAAACTTCAACCGCCGGGGTTTTATTGGTGCAGTTACTGCCGCGGGGGCAGGAGTGCTTTTGACCCGCTGCAGTAAGACCTATCCGAAACTCACCTTCGTGGACAAGGCACCGGACGGACCTATTCTTAAGGCCGGGCTGGTTGGCTGCGGAGGGAGAGGTACCGGCGCAGCCCAGGACTTCCTGAAGGCCGGACCCAATTTACAGATCACGGCCCTGGCTGACGTTTTCGGGGACAGGGTGCAGGATACCCGCAAGATCTTGCAAGAAAAAGCCAATCAGAAGATTGCGGATGACCACTGCTTTATAGGATTCGACGGTTGCAAGAAGCTGATTGATTCGGGAGTGGACATTGTTATCCTGGCGACGCCCCCGCATTTCCGGGCCGAGCACTTCGAGGCGGCTGTCGACGCCAAAAAACATGTCTTCATGGAAAAGCCGGTGGCGGTTGATCCCGTAGGATGCCGCTCGGTCATGGCCTCGGGAGAAAAAGCCAAGTCGTTTAACCTGTCAGTGGCAACCGGCACCCAGCGGCGCCACCAGCGCGAGTATATCGAAACGTACAATCGAGTCGCCACTGGAGCCATTGGAAAAATCACCTCGGTCCGGATTTACTGGAACCAGTCCCAGCTTTGGTACAAAGAGCGGAAGAAGGAATGGTCCGACATGGAGGCCATGATCCGAGATTGGGTCAACTGGCGTTGGCTCTCCGGCGATCACATCGTGGAACAGCATGTTCACAACCTCGACGTGGCCCATTGGTTCCTCGGAGAAACGCCGGAGAAAGCGGTGGGCATGGGCGGCCGTGCACGGCGCGTGACCGGCGACCAGTTCGATTTCTTTGCCATCGACTACACCATGGCCAATGGAGTTCACATCGCGAGTATGTGCCGACAGGTGGATGGCTGCATCAACAATGTCTCCGAATACGTCGTCGGGACAGAGGGCTCGACCAACTGCAAAGACACTATCTTTGACAAGGAAGGAAAGGTCGTTTGGCAATACCAGGAAGCAGGCAAAGAGCCCGGCAAATCGGCATTCAATCCTTATGAACAGGAACACGTCGACCTGGTCACCGCCATCCGCACTAACCAACCGATCAACGAAGCCTCTAACGTTGCCAAATCCACCCTGATGGCGGTGATGGACCGGATTGCTGCTTACACAGGCCAGGAAGTGACCTGGTCTCAAATGATGGAATCGAGCCTGAAGCTGGGACCGAAGGAGTACGCGCTGGGTCCGGTCGACATCAAGGCGGAGATCCCGGTCCCCGGAAGTGCCAAGAAGTCCAAGGAAGACGAGTAACTCAAAGCCGCGGCGGGGTGGTGGGATGCGTTGGCGTTATTTCGGCATCACATCCACCCTTTACACGCGATGAGCCTGAGCGAGGGTTGAGCTTCGTTGGAATGTAGGATGCGTTACGCAGAGCTCGCTAACGCATCCTACAAGAGAATCTTACTGATCATTGTGGCGTGGGATGCGGCTTCGCCGGGACAGCGGTCCCGCTGCGTAAAAACTCCCTACGTTATATCCACTTTTTCAGCCACGCCCAGGCTTCCGCTTGCATCTCCGAATTGAACTCGTGGGGTGTATCATACCAGACCGTGCGACATCTCTCCGGTACTCCCGCCTTCCGGTAGCAAGCGTTCAGCTTGTCAAAACTCTCCTGCACTCCATGGGGATTGAATAGTATATCTTTCCGGCCATTGATGAGCAGCAACGGCGTGGGAAGGGCCATGGAGGCTACGTCGGGATAGTCGAGATACTGGTAGAGACCGGGCACCAGCTTGGTAAAGCCGATTGTGGACTTGATAAACTGCTGAAGTTGGGTGGGGAACGAGGTCATCCAGCCGATGATGGCGGCGACCTTGATCCGGTCGTCCAGTGCCGCCAGATGACAGGAGCGGATAGCACCTAGCGACAGGCCTACACACCCGACCCGATTCTTGTCAACCTCGGGTCGGGTGAGCAGGTAATCCAGGGTCCGGATATCGTCCCAATACATGACACCGGACCAGGTGAACCCGGCCGAATAGATAGTCCGACCCACCAGTTGCTCGTTCTGGCTGGCCCGTTGATTGAATTCCCGGATGCGCTCGCGCGTGATGGAGGCTGGGCGGTTGCGCCAGTCGGGCGGATCGTCGTCCAAAACCATCCGACGCTCGCCCCAGTAGAACATGTCGGTAACAATCACCACGTAACCCTGCCGGGCCAGCTCAGTGGCGATACTGCGGCCCGCATAGTACTGGGCTTTGAAGTCGCGCAGTTCGGGGTGCTCGGCGGCGGTTTCGACCAGCTTCTCCTTGCCCCAAAAGTAGAATCCTCCGTGATCATGCAGAGCCACGATGCCGGGGGCAGGTTTGCGAACGTTCTTGGGGATCAGAACAAAGGCGGGAATGCGCAGATCCGGAGTGGTGTTGAATTGGATCCTTTCCCGAACATAGTCTCCCATGTCCACGCTTTCGAGGACTTGAGCCTGATGATCACACTTGGGCGGGGAATAGTGAAGCAACTCGAAAAATTTGGCGCGAGCCTTGGGTTTCCATTCTTGAACCGCGCGGAATTGCGGCTGCAGAAAAGAGAGCGGGAAATCCCTCTTCAGCGCCTGGCTCTGAATAAAAGGGAACAGCGAACCGACGTCAGATTCTGTCTTGGGCAACGAGGGTATGTCCTGCAGGACCCGCGACGGGTCGCTGACAGGTCCCGCCCAGAGATCTCCGACCGGCAGCATCGACCCCCCCAGCGCCATGAGGCTCCAGTTCAGAAACTCCCGACGTCCGTGAAGGTTGTGGCCGTAGGATGCATTTGCGTTTTTTCCGTGACACATCGTGCCGACGATCTCAGGTCTCATCCCTGGAATCTGCTCACACCAGCCCCTCTTCATCCAATCCATGATTCCCTCCTTTAGATGTCGAGCGATCCACACTGCGAAGAGCACTCACTCATCCGATTCCATAGGAAGATCGAATGATTAGCATCCTGGGCCAATTTCGAGCCCGATGGCATGGTTTTCGGGAAGACATCGCAGGGAGACTTCGGTCAATGCACGGTCCTCCCGCCCTAGCCGGCGCCGACAACGGCCAAGGGCATCTTGAGTAAAGCTGACAGTTTAGTGATTCGGCTCAATTGATGACCCACTCCCAACGCACAATGGTGGGTTGGGCCTTCCATGCACCAGCGATTGACAAATTCACGGGGCGGCAATTGGAATCGCAATCGGGAATTGGTGTTGCCAATGCGCAGGATTGGCCCGGGCAGGGATTCCCCTTCAGCCGCAATCATCTTCAGCTGGCCGCTGGCGGTCTGAGTGAGACCCAGGATTGTTACCGGTCCGTGCTTAACCTTGAATTCCACCGATACGCCGTGACCGCGTTTGCCATGGTAAAGGCCCAAGCCGCGCAGGATGGGCTTTTCATCTGAAATGGCGATGTGTCCCGGACCATCGTGCCCCATCAGCAAGAACTGGTCACGAAAGTCCATGGCGTAGAACTCCGTATAAGACCCCCCGGCTTCCAACCGGTCCAGGACCATCATGGCCAGGCAGGTTTTCAAGTCGCCTTCTCCGCTGGCGGGGATACCCCGCGCAGTCAGCAGGGTGTTCCCCAGGATCAAGCCGGCTCCTAGCCGTTCGTACTCGTTTCCGTCCGAGCCCCGGTAGTAGTAAGTCAGCCCGTCCAAGCGAAAGTCTTCAACCAGACTGTCCAGCCCGACGGCGACCCTCGCTGCCCAGTTAAGATCTTCCGGCTTGACGCTTTCGGCCAGTTGAAATAATTCTCCTGCTGCGGCTAGTTTCTCTTCTACCTGGGATTCGGAGACCGACTTGACTCGCTCGGCCAAGTCGCACATCTCCAGGATCTCGACGTGAACACCCGTCTGGGCCTGGACAGAGGTGAAGTCCGAAACCATGTCCAGCATCCCCGGATATGTGTGGCCGAGGAAGCCAACCCGGCCCCGGTTGAGCTGCGCTGCCACCTGAGCTGCCTCGCACCATTGTCGGATTTCCCTCCAAGCCACGTCATCGTTGAACAGAGTCCCGGTCACCACGCGAAAATCGACGGAAGCCCGGGTAAAAGCGTTCGAGATCTCAGGCACACAGCAGGCCGAGCAGTTGGCTAGCCATTCCCCGGTGTCCGTGTTTTCGTAATCCAGCGCGTCGACTGGTTGAAGATTGAGCACCAGGACGGGCTTATGCGCTTTCTGAACGACTGGCAACACCTGAGACGAAGTGGCATAAGTGCCGACGTAACACAGGGACAATACGATCTCCTCCCGGGCAAAAAGGGAGCCGGCTTGCTGTGCCCGCTCAGCAGTATCCACCAGGCCAGCAGAAATTACACGCAGGCCGAAGGCTGCGACTCTGTCTTCGACCGACTTCTGGTAGCCTTCCAGTCGTTCTTTCAGCCCTGGGAACTGGGCCCAGTAAGCCTGGAGTCCTATCCCGAACACACCTACAGGAACGGGTACCTTGCGTCGAGTTTGCATTTCCATCGTCTCTTCTTAATCCTCCAAGGATATCGCCGAGGGGGAAGGAGCGCTTCAATTCGATTTGCACTTGTCACAATCGAACCGCTATCGGTTTCCGACCGTGCCTACGCTGATCGAAGGCGCTTTCATCAATCCGTAATCCAGCACATCATAGTGCGAGCCGGCCGGTTGATGCTCAGGGAACTCAGCCCAGGCCGCCGGCCAGGCTTTCATCCGCGGCTTTACCGGATTGTGGAACGGCCCAAACAGGTTCCGGGGAGTGGCTACGACCCGGACCCCAACTACGTGTCGACCAGCCCTCACCGGGAACTCCGCCCGATACGGCTGCCATCCCAGAACCGCTACGTCTCTTCCGTCCAGGCTGATGGCCGCCACGCTCCCCTGCCACTCGGGCAATTCTATCCGGAGCAAATTCTTTCTCTCCGGGACGCTCACTTCACTCTGGTATAGAACGGACCCAGAAAAGAACGGATAACCTTGCTGAGCCCATGAACCAAGTGCAGGTAGCCGCGAAGAAACCAGTCGAAATCCCTTGGCAGTCCCATCAACACTGAAATTCCCGCAGACATACAGGTTCTCGAGTTCCATGCGAACATCGAACGGTTGAGCGACCACCTGGACGACATTCTCTCCCGGCCGTGCAAGCTGCGAAATGGAAATCCTTTTGATTCGAGGGTCGAGCCAGCGAGGTCCGCCTGCAAAGGAAAGCGATTTCCCGTTCAGACTCATGCGGTAAAGCTCCGGGCTCTCTGCAGCCAGTTCCAGGCTGGGCAGAATTTCGGGATCAGCCACCTGGAACTTGAAAATCGCGGTGAATCCCGAGTCCGCCGGAAACGGACCTCGATCGAAAACCCGGGTCTGGAACTGGACGGCATTGTCCCAGGCCGGGCGATCAAATCCATGCATTTGCCAGAGGAGCCAGTTGGCTCGCCAGGTATTCACATCCGGATAGTCCACTCCCGCCAGGTGCAGGTCACAGTAATCCAGCACCATCACATTCGCGGAATCCGGCTTTACTTGCCAGTTCGTGGGTGGGAGGATGCTGAAGGCCACGGATTGGGGGGCCGGGCCA
>JBGPHY010000046.1:0-16081 GCA_041484625.1 Terriglobia bacterium
CTCCATGTAAAAGGCCTTGATCTGAGACGGGTAACGATGAACCATGACCGGCCGGTCAAACTGTTCCGAGAGAATCGTTTCATCTCCCCCCCCGAAGTCTCCTCCCCAATCTATGGAAGTGCCGGCAGCCTTGAGCCGTTCAAGAGCTTCGTCATAGGAGAGGCGCGGGAAAGGAGGCACGATTCTCTGCAACCGGGTCAAGTCTCTCCCGAGAGACTCCAGTTCGGCTCGACAATGTCGCAGGGTCGATTGGACCACATGGGAAACAAACTCCTCTGCCAGAACCATGATATCGTCCAGCGAGGCAAATGCCACCTCGGGTTCAACCATCCAGAATTCCGTTAGATGTCGGCGGGTCTTTGATTTCTCAGCTCGGAAGGTCGGGCCAAAGCAATAGACCTTTCCAAAGGCTGCCGCAGTAGCTTCGTTGTAGAGCTGTCCGGACTGCGTCAGGTAGGCCTTTTCCTCGAAATATCCTACTTCGAACAGCGTAGTGGTTCCCTCACAGGCCGCGGGGGTGAGGATCGGAGTATCCACCAGCGTAAAACCGCGGTCATCAAAGAAATTACGGACCGCACGAATGATTTCATGGCGGACCCGCAAGATGGCGTGCTGCCGGGAAGACCGGATCCAGAGGTGGCGCTGGTCCATGAGGAATTCAATCCCATGTTCCTTGGGAGTGATGGGGAACGGCTGACCCACCGGGACCAGTTGCAGGATCCGAAGGTCTTTCACTTCAAGTTCCACTCCTCCCGGGGCTGTTTTTCCCTCCGGCACCTTTCTCACAATCCCTGTGACCTCCAGCGACGATTCCTGAGTTAGTCCCCTGGAGGCCTCGAAGACCTCCGGGGACACGGAATTCTTCAGAATGATGGCCTGCAAAAGACCCGTCCCGTCCCGGATGATGGGGAATACAATCTTGCCGCTGGAGCGGATATTGTAAAGCCAACCCCTGAGGGTCACCTCCTGGCCGTCGTGCGCGGCAATATCACGAATATTGACAAATGTCATTGCTCCCCCTCTGTTTCAACTTTGAGCTGACAACCTCCCCGCCAGATCCCGGATCATTGTCAGGAGGATGACGTCAATGCCCCCTGCTGCTTCGCCCTGGTTCGCTCGATGATCAGCTCGAACTGGTCAAACACCTTGCGTGCCGATCCGAGCAATTTCTGGGGATCGTGCTCCCCTGCTTTCACCTCCAGCAACCAGCTACCACTGTACTGGATCTTCTCAAAAGCCTGCAGAACCTCCTCCCAGTGGATCGTGCCTTCAAAGGGCAGGAGGTGTTCATCCCGCTTTCCCAGGTTGTCGTGCAGGTGGACGGCAGTGATCCAGGGACCGCCGATGTTGATCTCATCGCAAGGATTTGCCTGGAGATTCGAATGTCCTGAATCAAAGCATATCCCCACGCTGGGCAGGTCTGCATCCTCCAGAAACCTTCTCAGATTATCCAGCCGCGACAAGTCGTTCGGGATATTTTCCAGAACGATTTTAACCCCCCGCGCCTCCGCAAAGGGGATGAGGACTTCCAGGCTCTTGTAGAGGGCCTCGAGGAGCTTCAGACCATACCGATCGCCCGGCGCTCCGGCATGCACGACCGCCACTGGGCAGGCGACCTTCTCCGTGATCTCCAGAGCGCGCCGGATTTCATCTAGAGCTTTCTGTCTTTGGAGTCGTTCCGGGTCGGACAGAGAAAGCCATTGACGTACTTTGAGCGCTTGATAGTCCGTGGAAAATGGTGTATGGATAGAAGCCAGGAAAGAGTCCTGATCCCTCAGCCAGGCGGCTAGTTTTGCGACCTGTTGTTTGTCTCGATAATCGAAATGCGGGGGGATTGCCAGAATCTCGATGCAGTCATATCCTCCGTCCTGGATAGCCTTCAGGCGCTCGACAGAGAGCTTTTCTTCCAGGAAGAGTTGGGTCGAGATTCCCTTGAACATGATGACCAGGAACATCCTGCGGCAGCTGTCAAAACCCACATACTACCATTTTCCAGAAGGGATGGAAAGGAACGGTGAGTGACTTCATGCGGAAACGGCCAGATCGACGCGTTTACCGGAATGGGATTGGCGGGAACATACTTCAGTCTCGCCAGGCAGATGAGTATACAAACGCAGAAGTCCAGTACCTGGCGGCTTTGATCCGGAATAGAACCCCGGTGCTGGTCAGGTTGACGAGCGGCGAGGAGATCTCCGGATGGATTGAATACTACGACCGGAACTTCATTCGGGTGACTCGCAGGGGACTCCCGAACATCTTTGTTTACAAAAAAAAAATCAAATACATTCAAGAAGGTCATGAGCGAGACCATGGGTCCACGACTCACCGTTGACATTATCATTCAAATGGAAGGGTCCCCGGAATGGCTGGTACTGGTCAAACGGAAGTATCCTCCCGAAGGTTGGGCGATTCCGGGGGGGTTCGTCGAGCCTGGAGAGACCGTCGAAGAAGCCGCCCGCCGTGAGGCTATGGAAGAGACAACTCTCCACATTCGGTTGGTGAGACAATTCCACGTCTACTCCGACCCCCGGCGGGATCCCAGGGGTTACACGGTGAGCGTGGTTTTTGTTGCCTCGGCCGAGGGTATACCCACGGCCCGGGACGACGCGGCCCAGGTGGGGATCTTTCACAAAGACATGCTGCCCTCCCCCATCGCCTTTGATCACACTCAAATCCTCGCCGACTATTTCAACCAACGCTATTGAGAAGAATCCTTGAGGATTTTCGCGAGATCCTGCGAGAAAGCCGAACGGGGCAGAATCCTGTCACAACCGGCCTCCAGGGCTTTTTCCTTCAACTCCATTTGGACGTGGGAAAAGAACCCCAACAAAGAAACTCCCTTCAGTTGTGGTTTCGACCGGATCGCTTTTATGGATTCGAAGGGCTGAGTGTTGTGCCCATTGAGATCAATGATGACAAGGCCAGTCGGATTGGCTTCAGTTTCACGCAGCAGTTCTGCACTTGAATCCAAGATATGAACCGGGATCCCGCAACTTTTTGACGTAGCTCGAATCTTCTCCGAAAAGAAAAGATCATCCACCAGGGCTAGGATTTTTTGAGGCATAAGCTTGTGATTTTCTCCTAATCTTCTTCTCGTCCTCGATAGAGAGACTATCGGTTCCCGCTTCGCGGTTCTCCGAATTAAAATGTCCAGACTCCAGAGAACCACGAAGTGGTTCGCTTCCTCCGCCGAGGGTTGGCGCGATTAGCGTCAACCCTCGGAACCAATCCAACCGGATTAGTCACCCAACCCCGACGGGGTTGGATACAACCCTTTCAGGGTTGCTTTCCCTTTTTGTCCATCTTTCCGAGGGTTGGTCTGCCAGCGGGCCGACCAACCCTCGGCTGTGAATATAGAACCGCTTCGCGGTTCCAAATGTCCAAACTCCAGATCCCCCATAGAGAGACTATCGGGGACCCAGCCGACAACGACGACGATGAATAGGGTCCTTATTCATGGGTGGCAGGGTTGCGGAGCGTCACGGGAGTCTCTCGAGTTTTCCTTGGAGCCCAATGCGAGCAGGATTTCTTCTCTGACAGCTGAATCCATCTCCGCGTCCAGGGCTTTCAGCAAAATGATTTGCGCCTGCTCACCGCCGATTTGTTCCAGCGCCCAGGCCGCATGTTGCCGGACCAGCGGCTCAGAATGACCTAGAGCGGTCTGCAGGACCGGGAGCGCCTCAGGATCCCGCGTGTTGCCCAGTGCCACTGCAACGTTTCGGAGGAAACCGGCATACCTGGCCCGTCTTATTGGGCTTTGTCTGAAGCGGAATTGAAACTGCTCTTTCGTCATCCTCATCAACTCCGCCAAAATCGGGATTTGATTTCCAGGGCCAGGATAAAGTTCAAGTTCCCGACTCGGCTGGGCAAAGCGGTTCCACGGGCAGATATCCTGACAGTCGTCACAGCCGAAAATCCGGGATCCAATCCAGGGTCGAAGGTCCCGAGGTATTGGACCACGCAATTCGATGGTCAGATAAGATATACAACGCCGCGCGTCCACTACGTAGGGTGCGACAATGGCTCCGGTGGGACAGAAATCTATACATCGGTGGCAGGTGCCGCAATAATTCCGGGACTCCGCGTCGGCCTCCAACTGAAGATTAGTCAGGATCTCGGCCAGGAACACCCAGGAGCCCAGTTCCCGGGTAATGAGGTTGGAATGCTTGCCAATCCAACCGACCCCGCTCTGATGAGCCCAGGCTTTCTCCATAATGGGTCCGGTATCGGTGTAGTGAAGAAGACGGGCATCCGGTTCACTCTCGAGGATCCAGCGGGCCAACCCGGCCAGCTTTTCCTTTAAGACCAGGTGGTAGTCTCGACCCCAGGCATAGCGCGAAATCCTCCCATGTTGAGGGAGTTCGGAATGAGCGAAAGGCGTGTAATAGTTGAGAGCCAGCGAGATAACTGACTGCGCCGGGCCCAGGATCTCTCGGGGGTCGAGACGTCGGTCAGGATTCTCGGCCATCCAGCTCATCTCTCCGTGCCGGCTCTCGGCAAGCCAGGCTTTCAGCCCGTTCGGTTCCTCCAACTTTCTGGCCTGCCGGACTCCCACCTTGTCGAACCCAATTTCCAGGGCCTTCTCCTTAATTTGCCGGGTCAGGTATGCGGCTTCACGCTTTTGGATGGGCTTTGTCATATTGTTCCATCAAGTGACCCACAGATAAATGCGTATACTTCTGAGTGGTGGAGAGGTTTTGGTGTCCCAGCAATTCCTGGATGGATCGCAGGTCGGCACCGGAATTCAGCAAGTGAGTGGCAAATGAATGGCGGAGGGCGTGGGGGCTGACTTTCTGGTTCAACCCGCAGCGTTGCACATACTTCTCGATGAGGCGGGCAACGGAGCGGGAAGTCAGGCGGGTCCCCAGGTGGTTTAAGAAGAGGGGTGTTGGATGTTTCCCAGCAAACCGAACCCCGGGGAACGACCTTTCCTGAAGATAGGCCTGAAGGGCATTCAAGCAATGTCGGCCGAATGGGACAATTCTTTCTTTCCGCCCCTTGCCTCTCACCAGGATGAATGCCTCCTTGAAATTCACGTCTTCCACGTTTAACCCCGACAGCTCACTCACCCGTACACCGCAGGCATAAAGCAATTCCAATATGGCACGGTCCCGCGTTTCCAGTGGCCGGGAAAGATCCGGCGACTCAATCAGCCTGACCACATCCTCGACAGTCAGGTAGCTCGGGACCTTCTTCGGCACCTTCGGCAGCCGGACTAACTTGCCCGGGTTCTGCTCCAGGAACCCTTCGCGGCAAAGGAATTTGCATAAGGACCGAATGGCAGAAATCTTGCGAGCCATTGAAGACTTCTGCAGCTTCTGCTCGTACAGATGGCCAAGGTATTCCCGAATGACCAGGTTATCCAGCTTCTCGAGCGGAAATTCAGCACGTTTTCCGTCGCGTTCGGGGGGAGTCAGGTAATCCAGAAACTGCTCGAGATCACTGACATAATTCCGGTAAGTGTGAGGGGACACATTTCTTGCCTTCATGTATTCAGAAAATCGGGCGATTTCTTCTTTCATGATTCCTCACTTCCGCCAAGTACTCCAAACAATGGCAGAGAATCTTGTCCTGGTCTTGAAACACCTATCCCTCTCTCTTCATCAATTCCTCCACCTTTTCGCGATACCTTTCATGGAGCAAACGGGTCAACGGACCGGGATTGCCGGATCCTACCTTGTGATGGTCACACCGTACCACCGGAATGATCTCCCGCGACGTGACCGTTAGGAAGGCCTCATCCGCGCCATAGAGGTCTTCAGGCCGCAACGAGGTTTCGCTTACTTCTATTGGCAACATCCGGGCAATCTCCAATACCAGGCTGCGAGTCAATCCCAGAAGGATTCCGCACTCCGCTGCAGGTGTTTTTAACACGTTGTTCTTCGCCAGCAAGAGGTTGCTCATCGCACACTCGGCGAGTTCTCCCCTGTAATTGAGCATGAGTGCTTCATATGCCCCTCCTTGCTGGGCCTCCGTCCATGCCAGCATGGAATTCAGCAGGTTTCCGCTTTTGACTGCCGGGTTCATTGCCGAGGCCAGATTGCGCCTCACAGAAACCAGGGAAATCTTCACCCCCTGTTCGTACAGCTCCGCGGGGGATGGGATCCAGGGATAGGCCAGGAGAATGAACGACGGAGCTGTACAGAGGGTGGGGCTATAGCCCAAATCGCCGACTCCATAGGTGACCATGAGCCGGAGTGAAGTCTCAGAAAAACCTGTAGCTGCGAGGGTCTTCAGAACTTCCCCCTTCAGCTGCAAATCGGTCCAGGGCAGTTTCAGGCCGATTCCGTCAGCCGATTCTCGGAGCCTGGTCAGATGGGAATCCAGCAGGAAGGGCTTCCCCCCGTAAGTCCTCAGGGACTCGTAGACACTGGCTCCATAAAGGAAACCATGATCCAGGACAGGGACCTTGGCCTCTTCTGGAGTGACTATCTGGCCGTTCAAATTGATGATCATTTGTTCCACGACATCGGAAATCCAAGTGCAATCCCGCCTGGCCCAGTAGTCCTGACAAACTCAGACATGGCCTCCAATGCGGTTTCTGTTTGAAGCAAATGCCGTTCTTTCTTCCCCATCCTCTTTCCGGTTGAAGGCTGACCGGTCACTGGGGGAATAATTCCGAAGTTGATGTTTTCCGGTTGGAATTCCTTCGGGTCGGCACTCACCAGGTAATTCAACAAAGACCCTATGGCTGTCGCTCGAGGTGGAACCAGCGGTTTCATTCCGCGAACCAAGCGGCAAGCATTCATGCCGGCAATCAGCCCGGTGGCAATGCACTCGACGTACCCTTCGACCCCGGAGATCTGGCCTGCGAGGAGAATGCGAGGGTCCCGTTTGGTTTGAAGAGTCGGTTCCAGCAAACGCGGCGAATTGACAAAAGTATTCCGGTGAATCTGACCCAGGCGAAGGAAACGGGCCTGTTCCAGGCCCGGGATCATCCGAAAAACGCGCTCCTGATCCCCGAAACGCAGGTGGTTCTGGAATCCCACCAGGTTGTAGCTGTCAGCTCTCAAGGTCTCCTGTCGCAATTGAACGGCAGCATAAGGGATTCTGCCCGTTTTGGGATCGACCAGGCCAACGGGTTTCATGGGGCCAAACCTCAAGGTGTCTTCACCCCGGCGTGCCATCTCCTCAATAGGAAGGCAGGCTTCGAAATACATTTCCTTTTCGCAGTCATGAAGCGGTACGCTCTCGGAGCGGAGGAGGGCATTGTAGAAGGTAACGTATTCCTCACGGTTCAAGGGGCAATTGAGGTAGTCCGCCGACCCCTTGTCGTAACGGGAAGCGCGGTACACCCTGGAGAAATCAAGGCTGTCCGCCTCCACGATCGGGCTGATGGCATCATAGAAGTAAAGATGTTCTTCTCCAGCAAATGCACGGATGGATTGGGACAGACTCGCGGAGGTGAGAGGTCCGCTGGCAATAATGACCCGCCCCTCGGAAGGGATCTCGGCTACCTCTTGGCGGCGGATCTCAATCTCTGCGCAAGAGGACAAGGCCTCCGTCACAGCAGAGGCAAATCGTTCCCGATCCACTGCCAGTGAGGCCCCACTGGGGACGCGGGTCTCGCCAGCCAGGCGGATGAGCAGTGAATCGAGCAGCTTCAATTCCTCTTTGAGCAGCCAGGGGGCAGTTCCGGGCTGGTCTGACTTGAAGGAATTACTGCAGACGATTTCAGCCAATCGGCCGGTGTGGTGAGCCTCGGTCATTTTGGCAGGCCGCATCTCGCAAAGGACGACCTGCATCCCGCGCCGGGCAATCTGCCAGGCGGCTTCCGAGCCGGCCAAGCCCCCTCCAACGACGATGATTGGATCCGTAGGTTCCATGTTACCCAATTCTTATACCACAGAATGGGGGATCCAGATGCCACCGCATGAGTTGTAGCGACGAATTAGTCTCCCTGATGAGAATAGAGCTCCGCGAAGGAAATGGCTTGCTAAGAGGAACTCCGCTTGCGGGTGGGATGCCACTGGGAGGATATGAGGTTTCCTTCGGGTTTGGGAAATCGGGGCCAATGAGATGAACCTGGTTCTGGGGCTCTCTCAGGCAGTCTGGGCCTCGGGCACGAGTTCCAAGGTCTCCTTATAGTCACAGTTTTCATTGTTGCAGTACTGAATTTTCCCTTGCTTCTTGGTGACCTTTTCCAGCAGGTAACTGGCACCGCACTTTGGGCAGCTCTGGCTGACTGGCTTCTGCCAGACGGTGAACTGGCACATGGGATACTGATCGCATCCGTAGAAGATCTTGCCGCGTCGTGATTTCTTCTCGACCAGTTCCCCTTTACAGTTGGGCTGCGGACAAGCTATTCCCAGCGTTTTCTTCTTTACAAACTTGCATTCAGGGTAACTGGTGCAGGCGGTAAACTCTCCGTAACGCCCGTGTTTAATCACTAGATTCTTGCCGCATTGCGGACACTGCTCCTGGAGAAGAATATCCGGGACATGGGCCTTTCCGGTTGCCGAAGTCGACAGTTTCTTGGTGGTCTTGCAGGCCGGGTAACCAGTGCAGGCGAGGAACTGCCCGAATCGTCCGCGCTTCAAGGTCATCGGTTTTCCACAGTTCTCACAGGTCTCCTCGATTTGTTCCACTTCCGATGTTCCTTCAGGTGCGACTCCATTGTCGCGTGCAATCTCCCGCGTGTTCTTACACTCGGGGTAGGCGGAGCAAGCCAGGAAGCGGCCATGACGACCCCACTTGATCACCATGGGGCTGCCGCACTTTTCACATTTCTCGTCGGTCGGCTCTTCCATCTTCTTGATGTCCGCCATGTGCTTTTGGGCCTGCTTCAGGTCCACTTCGAATTTCCTGTAGAACTCATGCAGTGCTTCGGTCCAGAGGATCTTGCCATCTTCAATCTCGTCTAACTCCTCTTCCATCCGGGCGGTATACTCCACGTCGAAAATGTCGGCGAAGCTCTCTACCAAGAGATCGTTGATGATATAGCCCAGTTCGGTAGGGGAGAACTTGGCCTCCTGCTTCACGACGTATTCCCGGTCCTGGATCGTCGTGAGGATGGATGCGTACGTGGACGGGCGGCCGATCCCGTTTTCTTCTAGGGCTTTGACAAGAGTGGCTTCAGTATAGCGAGGTGGCGGCTGAGTGAAGTGCTGTTCGGGCGAAAGGCGGTTAAGCCGGAGAGTTTTTCTCCGGGTCAACGGCGGGAGAGCGTGTTCGAGTTCTTCGTCTTCCTCATCCTTTTCATCTTTGCCTTCGGCATAGACCGCTAAAAAACCATCAAATTTCTGGACCGAGCCACTGGCCTTGAAGAGGAACCGCTCCGCCGCGATTTCGACCAGCGTCTGGTCGAACAAAGCCGACTTCATCTGGGAGGCGACGAAGCGCTGCCAGATGAGCTTGTAAAGCTTGTATTCGTCTGCCGTCAAGTGCCGCTTGACCTCTTCGGGGTTGCGGGAAGCTGATGTGGGCCGGATGGCTTCGTGCGCGTCTTGGGCGCCCTTCTTGCTCCTGTAAAAAACTGGTTTCTCCGGCAGGTAGGAATCGCCGTAAGTCGAAACAATATATTGGCGGACCTCCTCCAGCGCGTCGTTGGAGACCCGGGTGGAATCAGTCCGCATGTAAGTGATCAGCCCGACACTGCCTTCTTCCCCCAGGTCGATTCCTTCATACAGCCGCTGAGACAGGGTCATGGTTTTCTTGACGGTAAATCCCAGTTTTCTGGAGGCTTCCTGCTGCAGCTTGCTGGTGATAAAAGGCGGTACCGGATTGCGCTTTTTCTCGCGCTTCTCAACGCTCTCAACGATGAATCGTGCCTGCTCCAAGCTGCGAGTTATCTCCTTGGCCTGTTGCTCGTTCTCAATTTCCAGGTTCTTTCCTGAGACCTTCTGCAAGCGCGCGTCAAAAGCCGGAGGCAGATGTGCTGAGAGGTTGGCCGTAATGGTCCAATACTCCTTCTGCACAAAGGCGCGGATCTCCCGCTCCCGCTCGACCACCAGGCGTAATGCCACTGACTGAACCCGCCCCGCCGAGGTCCCTCGACGCACTTTCATCCAGAGCAGGGGACTGATCTTGTATCCCACCAGGCGGTCGAGGATCCTGCGGGCTTGTTGAGCCTCGACCAGACGCGTGTCTATTGCACCCGGGTTCTTGAAAGCCTCCTTCACAGCTTTCTGCGTAATCTCGTTGAACATGACCCGGTAAACATTGCGGCCGCGCGCCCCCAGTTCTTCGGCCAGGTGAGAGCCAATGGCCTCACCTTCCCGGTCAGGGTCAGTCGCGATATAGATGGATTCCACTGCCTTGGCGGCGGATTTGAGTTCGCGGAGGACCTTTTCTTTGCCCGGAATGACTTGGTAGGTGGGTTCGAAATCCTTCTTAATGTCAACGCCCAGGCCTTTTTTGGGTAGGTCTTTTATATGCCCCAACGATGCCTTCACGGAAAAGCCGCTGCCTAAGTACCTGTTGATGGTCTTGGCCTTGGCGGGTGATTCGACAATGACTAATGATTTCGGCATAAGTTCAATTTACCATCTCGGTAGGAACTAAAACTTCCTTAGAAAATTCTTACCCGGAAGCTGTTTGATTGTTCCCTTGAGTTCCAGATCCAACAAAACAGAAAGAAGCTCTGGAGATGACATTCTCGTTTCTTCCAACAGGGAATCAACGTGTATCGACTCGTCGACGCGCAGTAATTCTAACACAGACTTTTCAGGCTCCGTCAAAACGCCGGAAAAAAGAGACGGCTGAGTGGCTTCACATCCTTGTGGCGAGAGACTGAGCACCTGGAGCTTAATCGGCGCCGGGAGTTCTTCAACGATATCCTTCCAGTCTTGCACCAATTTGGCACCCTGTTTGATCCAAAGATTTGGCCCAAAGCTATTCTTGGAAGTAATGTTCCCCGGGACAGCGAATACCTCCCTGTTCTGCTCCAATGCCATTCTTGCCGTGATCAGTGAACCACTGAATTCGGCTGCTTCCACCAGGCAGGTCCCCAGCGACAGGCCGCTGATGATACGGTTCCGAACCGGGAAATTCTGAGGAGAAGGGCTGGTCCCCAGAGGGAACTCTGAAATCACACATCCATTTTGTTCAATTTGTTGCGCGAGCTTGGTGTTTTCCCGAGGATAAATCCGGTCAACCCCGCTGCCGAGAACGGCGATCGTCCGGCCATTGGCTTCCAGTGCGCCTCGATGAGCAGCGGAATCAATTCCCCGGGCAAGGCCGCTGCAAACAATCAACCCACGTTGTGCCAGGTCACGGGACAATCGCTCGGCGGCATTAATGCCATAGGGCGTAGCCCGGCGTGAGCCCACCAGCGCAACGGAAGGCAAGCCCAAGGTAACGGGGTCTCCTTTGACAAACAAGACCAACGGAGGGTCGTAAATCTCCCGCAGCAGTCGAGGATAAACCTCTTCCCAACAAGTGACGATTTGAACTCCACTCTGCTGACACTTGGCCAGCAGGCCTTCTGCCTGCGCACGGAGCTTGGGGGTGAGGAGGCTCCTCGCCACCAATTCAGTGAGGCCCGCCTCCAACAAAGCGTTCAACGAGGCAGAGAACACGGCCTCGGGTGTCTCAAAAACATCCAGCAACCGATGGGCGCCCCGACAGCCTAACCCTTCGACAGAAGCCAATTGAAGGAAATTGAGAGGGTCGTGCGACATGTTCTTCCGAAACTGCTACGCATGCTTACACACCCATGGCAGGAGTGTCAACAGAGCGAAATTGCCTGTTTCGCAACTGGATTGGCGGGGATGCAGGGTCCTTCCTGCGGGTAATGCTCTCAAGGAGGCAGCTCATATTTTGAGATTGGGAACGCTGATGTTACATTTTAACTAAAGGTGTATTGGTGGGCATTTCAGCCGGCGGCAATGTGGCTGCAGCACTGAAAGTCGCTGCCGGTGCAAAGTCGGGACAGGTTGTCACAATCCTCTGTGACGGAGGGATGAAATACCTGAATGAGCGGTTTTGGGCGGATGACCGGAAAAACCATTAAGCTAAGAGCTCAACACCTGGATTCTATCGCTAAACACGGGGAAGCGACTTACCCCTATGAATGCTGCGGGATTTTGTTCGGCCGACTGATAAATGGCGAAAAAGTCCTGGAAGAGTTGTACCCAGTCGAAAACGCCAAGAAACAGGTTGCTCAGCAGAAGCGTTTTCTTATCCGTCCCGAGCAATTGAAGGAGGGCGAGAGAAACGCTCAAGAGAAGCGGTTGGAGGTGCTGGGCTTTTACCATTCACACCCTGAAGCCGAAGCACGACCTTCGGCATTCGATTTGGAACATGCCTGGCCCTTCTATTCATATATTATTGTCTCAGTCAAAGGACGACAGGCGGGTGAATTGACCTCCTGGAGAATGGCGGACGATCGAGCCCGTTTTGATCCGGAGCAGATAATCAGCCTTGATTGATGGAGGGGACTCAAATTGATTTCCGCACCCTTTTGGCTGAGTCAACAATTGCTGGATTCTTATTTTCTCAATGAGGAGTGGTCCATGGCAGTGAAAGTGCTTTTGCCGACAGCTTTGCGTTACCTGGCTGACAGCCAGAGCGAAGTTCAACTTCCGGGAGCTTCGGTGCGAGAAGTGTTGGGAGCTCTGGTGGGCGCGTATCCTGAATTAAGGAGACATTTGTACAATGGGGAAGGGGAGTTGCGCAACTTTGTGAACGTTTATGTAAATGACGAAGATGTGCGGTACCTGCAGGAAGAGAAGACCCCGGTCGAGTCTGGCGACATCTTAAGCGTTGTCCCTTCTATTGCTGGCGGCAACCCGGTAGATTCCGAAACCCTGGCGGCCGGAGTGGAACTGAGCCCCGAGGAAATCAAGCGCTACAGCCGCCATATCATCATGCCTGAAGTGGGCATGGAAGGTCAGAAAAAGCTAAAAGCCGCCAGCATCCTCCTGGTAGGAACCGGAGGCTTGGGCTCTCCGCTGGGGCTCTACCTGGCAGCGGCTGGTGTCGGGCGGCTAGGTTTGGTCGACTTCGACGTGGTCGATTACAGCAACCTGCAACGACAGATCATTCACAGCACCAAGGATGTGGGCCGGTCCAAGCTGCAATCGGCCCAGGAAAAGATCCGGGCTCTCAATCCCTATGTTGAGTTGGATACCTATGAGACGGCCCTTCGCGCCGAAAATGCCATGGAGATCATCAAACAATACGACCTGGTGATTGACGGCACGGATAATTTTCAGACGCGCTACCTGGTCAACGATGCCTGCGTTCTGCTCGACAAACCCAACGTCTATGGCAGTATTTTTCGATTTGAAGGGCAAGCCTCAGTCTTTTATGCCAGGCTAGGTCCATGCTACCGTTGCCTCTACCCGGAACCTCCACCACCAGGACTGGTTCCCAGTTGTGCCGAAGGCGGCGTGTTGGGGATCCTGCCCGGTGTTATTGGCGTGATCCAGGCAACCGAAGCTGTGAAGTTCATACTTGGCCGGGGCCGGTCCCTCATCGGGAGGTTGCTCCTCTACGATGCATTGGAGATGAAATTCCGGGAACTCAAGCTGAGGAAGAACCCTGCTTGCCCGCTCTGTGGCGAGAAGCCTTCCATTAGAGCCTTAATTGACTATGACCAGTTCTGCGGCATCTCACCCCAGCCAACAGTCTCCCCGGCCACAGCGGATCCCTTTGACATCACTCCTGAACAACTCAAAGCTCGACTCGACCGTGGTGAGGAGCTGACCATTGTGGACGTTCGCGAACCCCATGAATACCAGATCAACCAGCTCCCGAATTCAATCCTTATTCCCCTCGGGCAGGTGGCTTCACGTCTGAATGAATTGAACCCCGAAGAAGAAATCGTGGTTCACTGCAAAATGGGCGGTCGCGGTGCCAAAGCCGTGGATTTGATGAGGAAGGCCGGGTTTAGTAAGGTCAAGAACCTGAAGGGGGGAATTGATCTTTGGGCCCAGAAAGTGGACCCCAGCATGCCCAGATATTGATCTGTCGAATCGATTTAGAGGTGTCCTCTCGAAGAGAAGTTTTCGGAGCTTCATCCCGATGCGTGTATGGTCTCAGCTTCAGCGTTAGTCTTGTGTGCTCTAACGGCCGGCCGTCGACTTAGTCGCCTAGCGATCATCGAACAACTCCCGGTAGTGTTCCCAACGGATTCGCACATCTTTCAGGATTCGTTGATAGTCCAGATCGTTGCGTAGTACCAGATAACTCCTGTCGCGCTGGAACCATGGATAATTGTGGTTGCCTAACTCCACAGCGCGGCGTAACCATACCAGTGCCAGGGGTCTATCGCCTAGCAAGCAATAGATTCCACCCATCCAGTAAGCCAGGTCTCCATCAAAAGTGGTTTGTGGCTTAAAGGCAAGTACGGCCGGGGAGATCCTGTTCCCTTGGTCCCGGGCGGCATAAATGAATGCGCTTATGACAAGGGGGAGATCGTCGCCAGCGCCACTGCTCGGCTCCACAGCCTTGTGCAGGAGAATCTCGGCTTCATCGAGGCGACCCTGCTGAAATAGGATTTCTCCCAGGTAAGCCATGGCCCGATACTGGTTGGGATGGTTGCGAATGGTAACAAAGATATTGGCCGGTTTGATGTCCCGGTGAATGATACCCTTGCCGTGAGCAGCTTCCAGCGCATCCGATACGTGAATCGCTATCTCCAGCATTTCGTCCAGAACGAAGGGCTTTGCGGAGAGGCGGTGCCGAAGGGTTACCCCTTCCAGCAATTCCATGGAAATGAAAGGACGGCCTTCGTACTGATCGATGTCATAGATCGTGCAAATATTGGGGTGATTCAGTGCCGAGGCAGCACGGGCTTCGCGAAGGAACCGCTCCAATTGATGGTCCCCTGGGACCACTCCCTCGGGCAGGAACTTGAGAGCCACTTGGCGCCCCAGGCGCAGGTCTTCGGCTTTATAGACAACGCCCATACCTCCGCCACCGAGCTTTTCGATGATTCGGTAGTGCGAAATTGTCTGGCCCAGCATGATTGTCAGTTGGTTCGTATTCCGTTGGTAGGCTTCGGCCTACCCCCGTGGAGAATAGATTGCCTTTGGAAATATCCTGCCATTTATTATCTCAAATACCTGGACGGGTTCCAAGGGTTAAATCCCATTACACATTCCGCGCCGCTCGGACGGCGGGTTTCTTGCCAGGTCTCTTGTTCTATAATCAGTGGGCTCCTGACGAAGCCCACCCCGATGATTGACCGGTTACCTCTTCGAGCAGTAAGTAATCTTCAACAATTCTCTCCTTCAGGTATAATGACCGGGAAACAAAAACGGAGTCAGTCCGGAAACGATAACCAGGAGGCCAGTGCTTTGGACGAGGATGTTACGATGCTGACCGTGGGCATGGACCTGCCTTTTGCCCAGAAACGCTGGTGTGGGGCCGCAGGAGTGGATCGAATCTCCATGCTTTCTGACCACCGGGATGCTTCCTTTGGTGCAGCCTACGGGACTCTCATCAAGGAATTGCGCCTGGAGAGCCGGGCCATCTTCGTGCTTGATCGAAATGACATCCTCCAACACGTGGAGTACGTCAGAGAGATCACCAACCATCCGGATTATGAGGCAGCCCTGCTGGCGGCCCAAAAAGCTGTCCGGGGCTGAAAGAGGTAGGAAGTCTTGTCCGAAGTTCGAGTCCGTTTCGCGCCCTCTCCAACCGGCTACTTGCATGTTGGGGGGGCACGTACTGCCCTTTTCAACTGGCTCTTTGCCAGGCATCATTCCGGAAAGTTCATCTTGCGCATTGAAGACACGGATGTGGCACGGTCTTCTCCGGAAATGGTCGAGGGCATTCTGGAAGGACTGCGTTGGCTGGGGCTGGACTGGGATGAAGGCCCGTATTTCCAGTCCCATCGGCTCGATCGTTACAGGGATGCAGCAGATCGGCTTCTTCAAATAGGTGCGGCCTATCCTTGTTTTTGCCCTGTGGAGGTCCTAAAAGAGAAGAAAAACTGGCAGTATGATGGCACTTGCCGGGGACTTTCGAGGGAAGAGATCCTGAAACTGGAAAGACAGGGACACCCTAAGGTGATCCGATTCAAGGTACCGAAGGAGGGCAAGATCCAGTTTGAGTACCAAGTGATGGGGGCGATCGAGCATAATCCGGAAAACATCGAGGACTTTGTCCTGCTTCGCTCCGACGGCATGCC
>JBGPHY010000047.1:0-16054 GCA_041484625.1 Terriglobia bacterium
AAAAAGTGGCCAACTTCAGAACGGAATGAGTGGACAACCCCCACTGGAATCGCTGGACAACTCAAAACGGAATCGGTGGACAACTTCCACTGGAATGAGTGGACAACTTGGACCGGAATACGCATCCAGCGGTAACCAGAATTGAAAGTGGGGTAAGTTCAAACGAGGAAACTTCTCTTTGGCTCGCGCTGCGATGATGGCCATCTACTTCTTAATTTCCGTTGTAACGTATCGAATTTCTGGACCGAGTAGGCTTCCCTCACAGGCACAGGATACCGCCTGATCGAAGGGGGCTTGACCGGTCCTACTTCCATTTACTCTCACATCAATATACGTTATTGCTTCGATGTCACGATCTAAAGTCTCCGGGTAGTCTTTTTTCTCATAGAACCGATGATGAAAGTGTGTGCCGATTCCAGTTATGCGTCTTGTAGACTCCCAGCCTGGCGCACATCCAAAGATTTGTCTTATCCGCATCACGATGGAACTGCAGACCTGCTTCGCTGGCGTCTTCTGGAGACTCCTGAAGCGCGGGTAAATCATAAAACTCAACCGAAGACGATTTGTATCCCAATCGTACAGCACCAAGCATATTTGCTTTTGGAAGGTTTCCACTGGTGCTTCGATCACACCTTGATATTCAATGAGACTTTGGAGTCGATAAATACCCCAGTCTAGCATCGACACCGGCTCATTCATGAGATAGCTAATTGATGGCGATGGTTCTGCCAATATTGGCGTTGTCAGGAGCACCAGAGCCAGGGGTAGATGTCGCAGCATGTTCCGACTCCTTTCCACAGAAATACGTATTTCGGAAATATAAAAAAAGGGAATTCGCTTTTCCGCTAAGCGGGGATTCCTTCGGCCTTTCGGGCTTTCTTTTCCATGAGGCTGAACGGTACCGACCGGAGAGGAAACAGACCTTTGAAGCACTTCACGGAAGAATCTATTTGAGTTGCAGGCCGGTGTCAATGGCCCAGATTCTCTCGACTCCCAATCTCATTTTAAAAGCACTTTTTGTTAGCATTCTCATCCAAATAATGTGTATAATTCACTTAATGTGAGTTAGGAGAAAGGGGGGACGGGTGATGGCCAAAGCACAGCCCAAAAAGAGGACGCGGCCGGAAGGGACGACGCCGATCATGATCCACGTCCCGAGCGCGCTGCACTGGAATCTCAAGCTGCTAAGCATCGTTCGGAAGCAAACCATGAACGACATGGTGGTGAAGATGATCGAGCAGTTTTGCTCGACGCACGCGAAAGGTATCAAGGCACAATAACCGGCAAGAAAGGAGAATCATCATGGCTAAAATCAAGCCGACTGGCTTGTTTCTGAAGAAAGGAGCGAAGCGAAGCTCCTGGCGATATCAGTTCGAGTATAGGGAACGCCGTTATCGCGGGAAGGTATGCGGCGGTGATATGTGTCCTTCTGCTGCGGCGGAAATGTACGGGGCTATGCGAAGCGACATCTTTCGGGGTCAGGTCGGGATCGGGATCAAACCCGCAGCAAAGAAAGACCTGCTATTCGAGAAAGCTGCCGAGCTGGTCCTTGAGTGGATGAAAACCACCAAGCGGCCGCAGTCGGTCACGACGTATGGGTTTTGCGTGAAGGGGCTGAGCCGGACGTTCGGGGGCAAGAAGCTCAGCGAGATCGTCCCCTTCGGCGTGGAAGCCCACAAAAAGATGAGAAAGGACGAGGGCCATCTCGTACAGTGCAACAATGAACTCGCCGCGCTGTCTGTGATTTTTAATCGGTGCATTCAGTGGGGGAAGTTCGAGGGAAGCAACCCGGCCACCAAAAAGAAGGTGAAGCGATTCGACATAGGTCTGACTCGGACGCGCTGGCTATCGGAAGACGAGGAAACTCGCTTGGTGGCCGAATGCTCGGAGCCGCTGCGGTCAATCGTGCTGATCGGCATCTACTCCGGCTTGCGGGTGAGGAGCAAGGTATTGACCTTGAAACCCGACTGCATCGACCTGAAGCACAGGACCGTCACGATAGAAGGCGCGTATTCGAAGAACAAAAGAACTCGGACGCTGCCCATGCACAGCGCGCTCGTTGAAGTGTTCGAGCGGCTGCTCCAGACCAAAGGTGAATTCTTGTTCACGAACCAGGACGGATCGAGGCTGAAGGGAATTCGCGGCGGTTTCGACGCAGCATGTCAGCGAGCCAAGATCAAGGGGGCGACGCCGCACACGCTGAGACACACGTTCGCGAGCAGGTTAGCTATGGCTGGAGTGGGGAGCGTCAGTTTGCAGCAGCTTGGACGATGGGAAAGTCTGTCGATGATTAACCGCTATGCACACCTGTCGCCGGGACATCTGACCGAGTCGTTAGAAAGGCTCGGATGCGCTGCGAAAGTACCCCATTTAGGGCCTACCGTGGATTCGAAGGTGGTCGCGATGGAGGTGGTGAAAGTTGGTTAACGCTAATGGATTGTTGGTGCCGGAGGGGGGGGTCGAACCCCCACGATGGGTAACCATCGCTAGATTTTGAGTCTAGTGCGTCTGCCAGTTCCGCCACTCCGGCTCAATAACTTACAGGAAGGGTTTGCTCGGTGTAGTGAAGATCGTGTGGAAATGAAGCTAGATTTTCCTTAGCCCATCCAAACAGGTGCTCCCTGTCCAGGTACGCACATTGCCAGCCCATTTTCGGAACCCTTCGGCGGCCCAGGACCTGAATGGTCCGCTCCTTGACCCCCTTTTTCGCCGGCCTGGTGGGATAGCTATCCCACCAAATGATGAAGCGTCACGTCGTGGAGATTAGCACGGCGGCACGCGTTTGTAAATGCGGTTCTGATCATCAATTCCCCCTTAGTTTAGATTTCAGGCTATTATGTCAGGCCGAGCATCACTTGGGTCTTTCATTCAGGATCGAGTGCTGATTGCTCTGGTTTGTTTGCGGATATGATTTTTTCCCGTAGGGGCAAGCAGGAATGGGGTCGTTTTGAGACGTCCGCAACCCCGGCCTGCGAATCAAAAGGTAGATGCCAGCTTGGTTGAAAGCCAGGCATCATTTCTCAAGATGCTCTTGAGGAGAGGAGAACGGCATGATCAAGACAGAATTGTCGAGACGGGACTGTCTCACCATGTTAGGAGGAGGGGCGATGCTGGCAGCATCGGCAGGAACGACAGGCTGCGCCTCGGAACAGAAACAGCCCCAGCCACTGGGGACTGCGGCCTCCAAAAAGGAGGATTTGACTCCGCCCCCAAACCATGCAAGACGCATTCAGTGGTGGCGCCAAGCGAAGTTCGGGATGTTCATTCATTGGGGCCTATACAGCGTGCTGGGACGGCACGAGTGGGCCATGGAAGTGGAAGGCATCCCTGTTTCCGAATACCAGGAACTCGCCAAAAGTTTCAAACCACAACCGAACACTGCGCGCGCCTGGGCCAAATTGGCCAGGCAAGCCGGCATGAAGTACATGGTGATGACATCCAAACATCATGAGGGCTTCTGTCATTTCGACTCAAAACTGACGGACTACTGCGCACCCCGGCAGGGGCCGGGGCGGGACCTCGTCAAGGAGTTTGCGGAAGCGGCCCGGGCCGAGGGATTGCGCTTCGGCTTCTACTATTCGCTGATGGACTGGCACCATCCTGACGGCGCCAGGTGCGCAACCGATGAGGCGGCCCGCCGTCGCTTTGTGGATTACATTCACGGCCAGATCCGCGAACTGTTGACCAACTATGGCAAGGTTGACATCCTCTGGTACGACTTCAACTGGCCGCTGGACGTCCAGGGCTGGGAATCGCAGAAGATGAACGACATGGTGCTCCAGCTTCAACCGGACATCCTGGTAAACAACCGGAATGGGCTGGCAGGAGATTTCGGAACACCGGAACAGGAGATTCGTGCGGAAGCAGGAAACCGAGACTGGGAATCCTGCATGACGATGAATGAGAGTTGGGGGTATCACAAAGCAGATGACAACTGGAAATCGGTGAAAACTGTTGTGCGCAATCTGATCAACTGCGCACAAGATGGCGGTAACTACTTGCTGAACATTGGGCCGAAGGGGGACGGATCGATTCCCGAAGAGTCGATTCGCACGCTCACCGCTGTAGGCCAGTGGGTGGCCAGGTATGGAGACACAATCTATGGAGTTTCGAAGTGCGAAATGAAGAACTCTCTTTTCGCCAACTTCACCCGCACCGGGAACACGTTATACATGCACGTTTATTATTGGCCGGGCTCGACCATCAGCCTGGGCGGCCTCACCACCAAAGTCAAGTCGGCCAGGTTGCTGCCTGGCGGGAGGAATGTAGAGTTCAAACAGGAGCAGTTCCGTGTTCAGTTCACCGGCCTGCCGGAGAAGGCGCCGGATGAGCCCGTGAGCGTGATTGCCATAGAGTGTGAGTCGGAACCAAAGCAGGACGAGGAGGCAATCCGAAGGAACCGGGTGCGACCTGAAAAGGCTTAAGGCCCGAGATCAGAGACTGCAAGTGGATTCATTGCGGTTGGAATTCGAATCTGTTATCGTCGTGCTCTATGGCGAAGTCCGCGCCGCAGCCAAGAAGGAGCCTCGATCTGCTCGTGAGAGCGCACAATACTTCTGTGCTGGCAGTGCTGTTTTGTCTGGGTTCAGTTGCCACGGGATTGTCCGTCGGGAGCCCCGAGGGCTGGGTTCCGGCGCGCTGGGACGGCGGTCCGCTCGAAGTGGCGCGTCGTGCAAGAGACAAGTCGGTGGCTGAGAATGCCTCGATCCGCGAAGCTATCGCCAACTGGTACGACCCCGCTACCCTGAGCCTGATCGAAGGTACTCCGATCAACTGCCTGCTGGTCACCTTCAGCGCAGAGGCTGAGCCCACAGTCGAAACGGAGCAGCGACGACTTGTCAAAGATTACGCCCGGATGGCCCGCGAGCACGGCATTGCAGTAATGGGTATTACTTACCCGGGAGCAGATCCACTGGCCGTTGCGGCGGCTGCCGATGAGGCACGGCTGGATGGCCTGGTGCTGGATGGAGAATTCCCCGCCGGAGGCAGATTTGCCGAGAACCTGGCAGTGGCGCTGCGTTCCAGAAACAGTGCAGCCGTTGTAATCCCCATTGTCCGAGACGCATCCTCAGTGCGAGCGGCAAAGGCGCCACTGCTGGCGATTGAGGGGGTAAGGCCCAACGCCAGTGACTTGGCGGATACGGGCATCCGGGCGGGGCCGTCGGCTGAACCTTGGATCGATTCCAATATCTGGCTGATTCGGTCATTCCGGCTAGGGACGACCTGGCGGCCGATCTGGATCAGCCAGCAGCCCAACTCCAACTCACAGGGGAGTTACGCCAGATGTGTAGCGGACTCGGCGGTGGCAGGGGGCCGTTGGATGGTTACACTCGGTGACGATCTTCGCGCGGGACTGTTCCGGAAAGAGGCGGACGCGCTGGCCACCTGGCGCAGCGTCGGACACTACCTTCAATTCGCGGAGGATCACGCGGAATGGCGCAGCTTCGCACCCTACGGAAACGTGGGGATCATATTGGATACAGCCGGTCAGAATCCTGAGCATTCGAATGAATATTTGAACCTTGTGGCGCGCCGCCAGGTGCCTTATCGCGTGATCGAGCGCTCTCAGCTCAGCCCTAAGTCGCTCGCGAGTTTCCAGGCGCTACTGGCTGCAGATCTGGCGCCTCCGAGCGAGCCAGAGCGAAGAATGCTAGAAGTCTTCGCGGAAAAGGGCGGGCTCGTCGTGGCCGGCCCGTCATGGGGAGATCCTCCCCGGGACAATGACTACGCTGAAGTTCCTCTTGGAAAGGGCCGCGTTGTGGTCTACAAGGAGGATCCACCTGACCCGGAGACCGTGGCAAGAGATATGCTGGATTTGCTGGAACCCGAAGTCATGGGCCTCTCCGCCTTCAACGTGCCGTCGGTGCTTACTTACGCAAGCACCAGCGGCTCGGGCAAGCGCGCGCTGATCCAGATGCTTAACTATGCCACCAGCCCTTTCAATAGCAAGATAACCATCCGGTTCAACGGGAGTTTCAAAATTGCGCGCCTGTTCACTCCGGAAAATGTGCCTCTCGATCTGGAAACGCGGGCAGTGGCCAATGGCCGGACGGAAGTAACCATACCAAAGCTTATGGTGTGGGGGGCACTGCTTCTGGAATAAGATGAAGCAAGAGGCAACTCAGGATCATTCAGAAACCTCAGGAGAACCGTTATGAAAAATGCTCATACCTCATTATCACGCAGGAATCTGCTTTCACTTTCCGGGATCGCCGTTGGCGCGTGGGTCGTAGACCGTGTTGGGATAACGGCCTCGACTCCCTCGGTACCTACGGCCCCGGTGTCCGTTGCAAAGGTCGCCAGTTACGATATGGATCTCGTTGCCCAGTTCGAGCGTATGTTCGATGAACTGGGGGGTATCGGCCACCTCGTTCGGGGCAAGACGGTCGCCATGAAATTGAACATGACAGGCGCGTCCGGCAGGGGCCGTCGAGTCGGCATCAGTGCCGGCCAAACCACCTGGGTGCATCCAAACGTTGTTGCCGCACTCGTCGCCGTTTTTGGCAAACTGGGGGCCAAACGCATCCGGTTGCTGGAAAGCACCACCCGGAGAAAGCAGAACGCGCCGCTCGAAGACGCCATGCTGCAAGATGGGTGGGACATAAACGCGATCAAGAGCGCCGCGCCGCTAGTGGAACTCGAGGACACCAACGGGCTCGGCCAAGGCAAGCAGTATTCGATTCTCCAGGTCAAAACTCAGCGTCCGTACATCTACCCGGCCTTCAGTTTGAACCATTCTTATGAAGACTGCGATTTCTTCGTGAGTGTGGCCAAAATGAAGAACCATGAAGAATTGGGAGTCACCCTGTCCATGAAAAACCTCTTCGGGATTACGCCCGAGTTGGGGTACGGAGGGCTTGATCCAGTGCCGCCCGGGACCTCGAGGTGGGTCAGAGAGCGGGTGTTCCACTATGGCCAGGTGCGACCGCCTGCCGGTGCGCCACAGGAGATCGACTTCAATTCCAACCGGTATGAGGGTTGGCGGATGCCGCGGCTTCTTACGGATATTTGTGGGGCGCGCCCTATCGATCTCGCCATCATCGACGGAATCGAGGCCCTCATCGGTGGCGAAGGTACGGGAATTCCCGGCACCAGGCCCGGCAAGCCCAAGTTGTTGGTTGTCGGCCGGAATTGTGTATGCACCGACGCGGTTGCGATGGCGACAATGGGATACAATCCTCGGGCGGGACGGCATGAAGTTCCCTTCCGCCTCGACAAGAATTCGCACTTCCACCCTCCCGAGCAGTTGATCCCACCCGAGGCATCGCATCAGTATGCTGACAACACTGTGTTGATGGGTGAAGCAGCCGGAATCGGCAGCGCGGATCTCAGCCAAATCGACGTCCGCGGGGTGCCCATCAAGGATGCCATTTACGACTACGAAGCGCGCCGTAAGGGCCAAGCGCCAATCTAGATTAGAAAAGGACTTCCTGCCAATCGCAATCAGTGATGGCCAGTCCGGTCGCGAGTTCTTGGTCCGCGGCGTTTTGAGTACATCCTGAAAACACCCGGTAACGGATGCGGTCTAACGTCAAGCTAGGAGAACCTAACCCGTGAAAGCATTCTGCAATGCGTGCCGCCTTGTCTTTCTTCTCCTCATGTGCCTGCCGACAGGCCGGATGCTTTCCGCGGAAGAAGTTTGCCAGGTCGTTCCCCCGACAGCCTCTTTGTCCATACCTCGTCACAAAGATTCCCCGGTGCTGAACGCCGACCCAAAGTCCGGGATCTGGAAGAATGCCGCGTCCACATGGATTACGAAGGACTGCACTAAAACGATCGACTATCCGATGGTGAAGACTGAGGTGCGAGTGTTCTGGACAGACGAATATCTCTACCTGCTCTTTACTTGTCCCTATGAATCTCTGAACATCTTTCTTCCACCTCAAAACGAAAGACCTCGCCGGGGGTTATGGGACCGGGATGTGGTGGAAATGTTCCTGGGAGCCGATTGGAACAATATCGGACGGTATCGAGAATTCGAAATAGCACCCAGTGGCGATTGGATCGACTTGTCCATCGACATGGATCTCAAGACCCGTCGCACAAAGGATGAGGATAGTTGGCGATCGGGTTGGCATACATCGGCGAGGATCGACAAACAATCCCGCATCTGGTATGCCAGCGCTCAAATACCGTTACGAGCGGTCACTTCGCAGACTGTCAAACCGGGCACACGCTGGCGTGCGAATCTATATCGGATTGATGGTCAAGGCCCAGATTCCCAGCGACGGTTCCTTTGCTGGCAACCCACCTGTGCTCCCGGCCAGGATCCGAACCATGTCCCCGAGAATTTCGGTACTCTGATCTTCCAGGAGACTATTCCGAACGCCGCTTTCATTCGCGAGGGTTCCGGCCTAAAGCCCAGAGATTAGACCTGCCAGCCGTTTCCCAGATCCTCAAGAATTGTGTCGCGAAAGGCGCAGTGAAATCGGCGAAGAAAGCAGTGGAATTCTGGAGCCAAAGGAATGTCGAAGTCTGGCTGGCGTTCGAGCCGTAGAGGCAATTCTGAATGGATTCTCTGCATGTCGTCGGGAGGCAGGTCTCGACGTGACTTCTTGAAGATTGGCGCAGTCACGGCCGGCTCAGCCGCTTTTTCGGCTTCTTCCTACAGGAAAGTGATGGGCGCCAATGACCGGGTCTGTGTGGGCTTCATTGGCATAGGGCTCATCGGCAAGCGACATCTGCTGGATTTTGTGGCTCAACCGGATGTGGAGATTGCTGCTATCTGCGAGGTGTACCGACCGCGTTTGGAGGAGGGACTGGCTCTCTGTGGAAGACGGGCTGAAGGCCACACGGATTTCAGGAAGATGCTGGAACGCGGGAGCATTGACGCAGTGGTTGTTTCAACCCCTGATCACTGGCATGCCCTCATGACGATTCTGGCCTGTGCCGCCGGCAAGGACGTCTACGTGGAGAAGCCGCTTTCCCATGTGGTGCAGGAGGGCCGCTGGATGATCGAGGCAATGAAGCGCTCCCAGCGGGTGGTGCAGGTTGGTACTCAACAGCGTTCCGGCCGACATTACCAGAAGTGCATCGAATTGGTCAGAAACGGTCACATCGGCGAGTTGAGGAGTGCTCGCATCACCTCTTACAGAAATATCATGCCCGGCTTCACTAAAGCCGTCATGACCGAGACATTGGAGGAGGGGGACTGGAATCTCTGGCTGGGCCCTGCTCCCTATACCCCATTTGACAAGAATCGCTGTCTCTATCATTTTCGCTGGTTCTGGGACTACTCCGGCGGCCAAACTACCAATCTGCTCGCGCACGATCTGGATATCGTCCAATGGGCCGCAGACTCAGTCCCCGAGACTGTTACGGCCATGGGAGGAAGGTATTCATTGAAGGGGATCGGAGAAACTCCCGATATTGTGGAAGCTGTGTTCAAATACCCCGGTTTCCTGTGCACCTGGTCGTGCCGGGAAATCTGTTCTCACCAAGGCATCCGCGCAGAAGGCGGCCTGGAATTTTGCGGCACAAAAGGAACACTGGCTGTCACCCGGAGCGGATTCGGGGTCTTTCCTGACCTGCTGATTTCACCGGAAGAGCAGATTCCTCAATTCACTACTCCACGCAAACTCAATCCTCCGGCCAACACGCCATACCGCACCACGACACTGAAATGCAGCGGTTATGAAGAAATCAAAGACCAGTTCCAGCCGCACGTGCGCAACTTCCTCGACTGCGTGAAGTCCCGCCGTCCCCCGATCTCCGGATTGGAAAGCGCGCACAAGACAACTATAGCCTGTCACTTGGCCAATATCTCCATGAAAGTCGGCCGCACCGTATATTGGGACTCCGTCCGAGAGAACCTGCTGAATGACCCCGAGGCATCGCAGTTGTTGACCAAGGCCTATCGCCCGCCATGGGACCAGGAGTTAAGATCGGCCCTTGTTTGATTTTCGATGGCAGATCCCCGGATCTTCAGATAGGCTTTTAAGTCCTCAGGGGCCATCCGGGATACGGCCAGTTTTCAGGAATTGCTCCATCCAGGTACTGAGAATATCGACCTGCTCCTTCACTTGCCCATGACCCGTTTCCAGGGCAAGCACGAGTTTCTTGGGTGCTGAGATCACATTGTATGCACAGTACATCGAAGTCGGCGGGCAAGTTTCATCATTGTAGCCCCAGGAATAAATGCCAGGAACGTTAAGCCGGCGGGCAAAATTAACAACATCGTAGTATTTCGAGGTTTCAATCTTCTCCTTGGTCCGATGGGTCCCTTCGTCGGCCCGGTGGGAATCTTCCCCTTTGGTCCGAAACATGTGGGGCCAGCCGCCAGCTCGTCCATGGAGATAGCCAGTCAAATCACATAAGGCCGGATAGTATGCCGCCAGCGCATTGACGCGAGGATCCAGTGCAGCGGTCACGATGGCCAGCGCACCACCCTGGCTTCCGCCGCTAACCCCCAGGACCTTTCCGTTCCAACGAGGCAGGGAAACCAGGTAATCGTTCGCGCGGACGCAACCCAGGTAAACCCTGTGATAGTAATAGGTCTGGCGGGAATCCAAGTTGTAGGTGGGGTATCCATTGAGTGCCGCCCGTCCAAGAGCGTCATAGACCTTGGGGTCCAAATTGACCGGGATTCCGTGAATGCCGATCTGGAGCGTGATGACTCCCTTTTCTGCCATCTCCACCAATCCACGGTAAGCTCTGACACCCGCACCTGGAACAGCAAGCAGGGCCGGAAACTTGCCTTCTGCTCTTGGCTCGCAGAGGATCCCGTAGATTCGGCTGGAGGAGTCTTCATCCACGGATACATTTTGCATGCTGACCTGATAAACATCCACAGTGGGAGTGCAATATTCCGGCAGCAATGTCCGCTGAGCATCCAGAGGCAGCTTGGCCAGCGTATCCTTACCAGTTTTCCAAAACGCATCGAAGTCTGGCGGGTTTTCCACGGTAGGTTGAATGGCGCCGGGATTATAACCCGCCGTACCCAAGCCCCGGTAAGTCTTTCCATCCAGTTTCACGGTGGCAATACACCTCAAGAAGCCGGGCTCTTTCATAGTTCCGCTAACCTCCAGCCCTGCAGAGGGAAGAGCGGCTGTCTCTGATACCAAAGGTTCCAACATTTCCGGTCCAATTCGGTAGGTAACATTCACGTTACTGAGCGGGTGGCCATCGCGGGAAGCGCTGATTCGAAAACCGGCCTGCTGTCCCAACGAGTAAGTCCAATCGGGACGGTCGGGAACTACCAATACACGAACCTGGCCAGTATGTTCCTGAGCTGGAGAGAGTAAAACGAACAAGAATAGAAAGGCAAAGGTTAACCTGAGAATGCGGGCTATTGACTTGTTGTGCACAGGGATCCTCCATTGAATTATTCAGTTGGAACCAACTCGAAATGCCGGGGGTTCGGCTGGGCCAGAGTGCGTTGGCGGGCCACGACCTCCTCCTCGAAGCGGTCGAGGGCAGCTGCGGCCGTCTTCGCGCCAGGGAGAGGGTCCTTCTCAAACGGCACCTGGACATCCCGCCAACAGTCAAAGTGCAGGTTATTGTGTTTGATTGTGAGATCATGGACCGCCATGGCCTGTTTCGCCATGGGGGTCGTAAAAAGAGAAAGGTTCACACCTTCGGCCAGCTCTTTGTGGGTGAAATTCGTCACTTCCTCCCCGTCAATCCTCAGTTGAAAACGGCCCCGAGCCAGACCCTGGACTTTCAGCACCTGCTGTAGAACACCACCCGGTCCCCCTCCTTGAGATAGAAATCTCCGTCAGCCAGGGGTGTGCTCGCAAGCCAACCAAGGAAAAACGGAAACAGAGCGGCTACCCGAGTAAAGCGCATCGATCCCTCCTTCAGGGTTACGGTTGGGCATTCACCACTCCATCACTGCGGCGGCCCAGGTGAATCCTGAGCCGAAGGCCGCCAGCACGACCCGGTCACCGGGTTTGACGCGACCCTGTTCCACCGCCTCGTCCAAGGCAATGGGGATGGAGGCTGCCGTGGTGTTGCCATACCGCTCGATATTGTTAAACACGCGGTCCGGAGAAATTTTCAGGGCCTGGGTGACAGCCTCGACGATCCGCATATTGGCCTGATGCAGGATGAGCAGATCAACATCCTCAATCCTGAGTCGGTTGGCCCGAAGTGCCTCTCCGATAACATCCTGGAAGCGGTCAACAGCATGCTTGAAGACGACCCGCCCCTCCATAACCGGGAAATGGCGGCCTTGCTGAATCATATCTTCCGAGATGCGAGGATGGAATATGCAGCCTGGAACCTCAAGCCAGAGCTTCTTGGCATGTTTGCCCTCGGAGTGCAGGTGAGTCGAGAGAATCGTGCCTTGTCCCTCGCCAGCTCTGCCCAGCACCACGGCCCCGGCCCCATCGCCGAAAAGGACGGCCACGTCCCGGCCGTGAGTGTTCATTTCCAGTCCCGTCGAGTGGACTTCAGCACCTACCACCAACACATGCTGGTACATCCCCGTCTTTATGAACTGGTCTGCAACGGACAGGCTATAGATGAAGCCCGAGCATTGGTTGCGAACATCGAGCGCTCCGATAGGGCTAATCCCCAGCTTGTCCTGCAACAGGCAGCCGGAGCCGGGGAATGAGTACTCGGGGCTCAGTGTGGCGAAAATGATAAAATCAATCTCCTGGGGGGTGAGATGGGCCGCCGCGATGGCTTTCAGGGAAGCCTGCAACCCGAGGTCAGCAGTCCCAACTCCTTCGTCGACATAGTGACGCTCCCGGATCCCAGTGCGTTGCTGAATCCATTGGTCGGAGGTGTCCATCATTTTCTCCAGGTCGCGATTGGTCACCACTCTGGGGGGAAGGTACCGGCCAGTGCCCAATATTCGGGATCGGTGCATGGGGATCGGTTTCTTTTCGACGAACTCAGTCAAGTCTTTGGACGCCGTTCATTTCTTCTCGAAACTCAGGTCTTGCCCATAGAAGTATCTGCCAGCGCCTTTTTACCACATTTGCTCACGTCACGATATCGGCGAGTGGGCAGGCCGGAGTCTCGGCCAGGTTTGACACCTGCTACTGACTGTTGATATTATCACAGGATCTTCAGGGGGCAGGGGCGCTTCATGGGGGCCCTCCCGCCATTGCTGTTCGAAGGGATTTGAATTCGAGCAGGTGTATTAAAGGAGGAAGTTTACCTTGTCCAGACTGACCCGTCATGAGATTTTGAAGGAAGACAAATTCCTGCTCACATTCGAAACGATTCGGGACTTCTACCTGAAACACCAGAGGCGTATCCTGACTGGCCTGGGCATTGCCGGTTTGGTGGCTGTCCTGGTTGCCGGCGGGACCTATTATGCGGCAAACCAGAGCCTGATGGCGAAGGATGATCTCAGCCAGGCTTTGAAGATCTACCACGCCCCAGTGATTAGTTCGATTCGAGTCGAGAATTCTGCCACTGCCGGCGAACCCACCTACAAGATCCCCAATGAAAAGTATGGGAAAGCACTGGCGGAATTCCAGAGAATCGGCTCCAGATATGCGTCCGGGTCCGTGGGGAAGATTGCCAAATATTACGCCGGGCTCTGCCTGGCCGGCTTGAGTCGGGAAAAGGAAGCAGCGGCCATCCTGGAGCCTCTCAGCCGGGAGAAGTCGGACTACGGATCTCTCGCCCGACTGGCACTGGCCCAGCTGTATGAGTCCACCGGCGAGTGGGCCAAAGCCATTGAAACCTATCGCCAGATTGTGGACAGTAATTCTCCGGTGACTCCGAAGAACGTCAATATGATGCACCTCGGCCGACTCTACGAGGCGCAGAACCGCCCTGGCGATGCCACCAAGCTTTACCAACAGATGGTCAAGGATTTTCCCGGTACCCCGTTCGCTTCTGACGCGGAGCGGAAACTGAAACAGGCTTCCCGTTGATGGACCCCCCGATTCGTCAGTTGCTGGAAGAGCGTGAGGCCGGCTTTTTGTCTTCCCGTGCCTGCCTGAGTTCCAAAACGCGCGGGAGGGAACGGGAAGAGCCTCCTTGTGCGATTCGCACCGCATTTCAGCGCGACCGCGACCGGATTCTCCATTCCAAGTCTTTCCGCCGGCTCAAGCACAAAACCCAGGTTTTTCTTTCGCCGGAAGGGGACCACTACAGGACCCGTTTGACGCATACGCTGGAAGTCAGCCAGATTGCCCGGACCATCAGCCGGGCTTTGCGTTTGAACGAAGACCTCACCGAAGCCATCTGCCTCGGCCACGATCTGGGCCATACTCCTTTCGGGCATGCCGGAGAAGCTATCCTGAACGAGATTATTCCCGGAGGATTCCGTCATTTTGAGCAAAGCCTCCGGGTTGTCGAATACTTGGAACGGGGTGGCAAAGGGTTGAATCTGACATGGGAGGTTCGCGACGGCATCCTCAAGCACTCCAAAGGGTCGGGAGCAGTTTTCAACAAATACGACAAGGGACGTCCGGCCACCTTGGAAGGACAGGTGGTCCGGGTTTCTGACATTATTGCCTACGTCAACCATGACCTGGATGACGCTGTGCGGTCAGGCTTAATCGACTCGAGTGATATTCCCGTGGCATTCACTGAGGTTCTGGGCGGTTCCAACTCGCAGCGGATCGATACCCTGGTCAAGGATGTCATTTATTCCAGTCTGGCAGCCAACCTGCAAACCATCTCCATGAGTCCGACCATTCTCCAGGCCATGCTGGACCTTCGCCAGTTCCTATATAAGACCGTTTATGCCTTGAGCATCCCACGCCCGGAATTCCTGAAGGCCAAGAAAATGCTGAGTGACATTTACCAGCATGTCCTCGAACATCCAGACCAGTTTCTAACCCAGTCCAAACGGCCGGAGGATTCCCTGGAACGTGCCGCTGCCGATTTTCTGGCTGGGATGACTGACCGCTTTGCCATCAATCTTTACCGCCAATTATTCCTTCCCCAGGCGTGGATCCAACTTTGATTGAGGTTGACAGGCCGCATATCTTTTATATAATGAGAGCTTTTGCGTTTATCAAGACGGGTCGGCATGCGCATAGACGTAAGAGAACTGGACCAGGGACCATTGAAACTCCGGGGAGAATTGACTGGGGGGCAGTTGGAGTTCGATGAGGCAGACGGACATCTGCTTCAGCCGGTATCGGTTGAGCTGGTGGCCGAAAAACACGGACATCAGGTTCGGTTACGAGGGCAGCTGTCCACCAGCCTGGAGCTCTTCTGTGCAAAGTGTCTGGACCCATTGAGAATGGAGATTTCTGCGGACTTTGATCAATTTTACGAGCCGAACCGGGGATTGAAACTGACCGGAGAGATCGCGCTGGAAGAGAGAGACACTGAAATCGCCTTCTTCAATGGGGATATCATCGAAGTTGTTGATCTGGTTAGGGAACAGATCCTGCTGGCCTTACCCATGAAGCCCGTATGCCGGGAAGACTGCAAAGGGCTTTGTCCTAACTGTGGGGGAAACCGGAAGTTGCGGGACTGTGGTTGTCAGACCCTCAACCTCGATCCCCGGCTGGCCCCCTTGTTGAAAATCAAGGAACGGCTGTCATAAGGAAAGCATCTCCGGGACAGAGCATTTTGGCCTGGCTGCTCATTGAAATAGAGTCATTCGCAATTAAGATCATTTCTTAGTATAAGGAACAAGTTATGCCAAACCCAAAACGTCGCCATTCCAAGTCACGGCGCAACAAGAGAAGGGCGCATGATTTTCTGGCAGTGCGCTCGAGCTCCGAGTGTCCCAACTGCCACGAACAAAAGATGCCGCATCGGGTGTGCCCACACTGCGGCTACTACGGCGGGAGGGAAGTCATGGAAGTCCGCGAGGAGTAGACACTCTCTGGCTTACGGTCAGGCTAGGCCTATCATGGGGGTCAGGAGTTCAGAGGTTGGAGAGGCCACTTTCTGATCAGGTTTTTCCTTTCGCGGAGGACCAGATCGGGTCACACCGTTTATGATCAAGATCGCCGTTGACACCATGGGGGGAGACAGTGCTCCGCAAGTCGAGGTTCAAGGTTGCCTCGAGGCGGTGCAGGAGTACCCTGTCGGCCTTCTGCTGGTGGGCGCAGAGGATCGCATCCGGTCGGAACTTGGCAAGCACAAGGTGGGCCGGCTCCCCATTGAAATCGTGCACGCCAGCGAA